>NZ_JADYXK010000037.1:0-31123 GCF_015864275.1 Pseudoalteromonas sp. NZS11_1 | reverse complement strand
TTTAATTGCCGCTGAATATGTTGCGCGTTTTGATTTCGTCATTTTTTCACCCAAATTTGTATGCTTAATTAGCATAACATTTCTTTCTTAATGGGTGGCCAAAATCACTGTACCACTACATTTTTACGTGTATCGGTTTCGTATGCAATATCTGCTTGTTCCATACATTTTGCCGAGCCTGCGTAAGGCTGTGCCGCACAAGCGCTTAGTAATAAAAAAAGTGGAATTGCTATCAATAATTGCTTCATAACTAATCCTATTTTTACGCAACTTATTTACTTTAAATTACAGCTGCAAGTTAGCCTATTTACTTTTCTACCACCATTACAAAAAATTCAAAAAAGAACGTACCGATAGCATCAAAAAAAGTATCATTTTTTTCATCCTTTTTAATTTGTGCGCTAATGCATTGATTATAAACTTCTGAGCTTGTTTGAGCGCCATTTCGATCAACCATTTCAGCCTCTTCAATGCATAAGTTAGGGTCAGAACGAGGGGTTGTACTACACGCACTTAGTAAAGCGCACAGCAATAATGCGGCGATGGGGCTTATTATGTTCATCCTTAAACTATCCTATTCAGTTAACGTGCTACCTGCATTTATACCGATTGGTATTATATGTGGGAGTAATACATATAGGTTGTACCTAAATAATGTTGCTACTTTATCACTGCAATAAAATAAACAACCAGTAAATATTTGTAAGGTTCTGTAGGGATTTATACTCCCTTTATAATTGAACTATGTAAAATCCTGAAATTATTGCATTCATATCACTGTAAAATTTACAGTGATATGAGCATAAAAATAGAAAATAAAAATAAAATCGATAAAATACATCAACTTAACATTTGGCATTTAGTTTGCACATTAGTGATATAAGCAAATAAATTGTAAAAGGATTAGTTATGAATATTTTTGAATCACTACGTCACGATCATGACAAACAACGAGAATTAGTAGATGCGCTTATTCAAACGCACGGCGAAACAGAGCAGCGCCACACGCTAATGGACGAGCTAAAAACAGAACTAGAACAACACGCAAAATTTGAAGAACGTTACTTTTACAACCCACTTATGTTTGATGACTTAACTCATGAAAAAGCGCGCCACAGCGTAGCTGAACATCACGAAATTGATGAATTAATTGAACAACTTGAAGATACCGAAATGAGCTCGTCTGCATGGTTAGTTGCAGCTAAAAAGCTGCACCATCTGGTACATCATCATTTAAGTGAAGAAGAACACGAAGTATTTCAATTGGCTGGTAAAGCACTAACCGAGGGGCAAAAACAAAGCTTAGCAAAGCAATATAACGATGCAATGCACTAAATACTTTTTATTTGTGAGTAACTCTATTCACAAATAATTGAACCACCTTATATACACTCCCTTGTGTACTATTGGTTATAAGCCACTTGGCTTATAACCATTTTTTCATTTTTAAGCCTATGCGTTAACTCTTCTCTAACAAGGGTGCTTCTGTTGGATCAAAAATTCGATAAGCCACTAGCTTCAAACCATCGTTAATAAAAAACCACACCAAAGCATATGCCCACACGGCAAGTGCCCATCCCCATCCTAGTGGGGTCATAAACACACCATAAACAGCAATAAGTGTTGCTATAACTTGCGTGCCAAATACGGCGACCATTAATATAGCAGACGGTTTAATAGACCAAAATGGACCTCGGGTACGCGCTAAAAATATAGTCAAATGCCCTGCTACAGAAAGTAATAAGTACATTAATGTTTGAAGATGAGGACGGTCGAGTTCAAATACTTTATCCCCTAAGTAAAATAAACCAAAGGCTGCAATTGGCCCTACAATTCCCAGCACAGATGCAATACCTAAAACGAGCCGCATATTCCATGTCTCGGGCTTATTTTGATAATGCACATTGTCGTATGCAATAGACAAAATGGCGGCATCGTTAAGTAAAGCAAGCATTACAATCATGACTGCTGTTAACGGATAAAAGTTAAAAATTAATATCGCCATTGTCATAAAGAGTAGTACGCGCAGTGTTTCAGCAACCCTGTAAATAGCGTAACTGTTCATGCGTTGAAATATTTTTCGGCTTTCTTTAACTGCATCAATAATAACCGATAAGCCATCGGTCATTAACACAATTGATGCTGCTGAACGCGCTGCATCTGTAGCACCCGATACAGCAATGCCACAGTCAGCTTTTTTAAGTGCTGGCGCATCATTTACGCCATCTCCTGTCATGCCAACAATGTGCCCTCTATGCTGAAGCACATCAATAATATAGTATTTATGCTCAGGGAATACTTGCGCGAATCCATCAGCGCTCTCGATTGAGTCATCTAACTGCGTTGTTTGGTGATGCTCAGTTGCACCAAATCCACTAGCATCAAGAATGTTTGTTCCTAAACCCAGTTTACTTGCCGTTTCGCGCGCAATGGCAACTTGATCGCCCGTGACCATTTTAACGCTCATACCCATTTTTTTTGCATCGGCAATGGTTTGTATTGCTTCTTCACGCGGTGGATCAAAAAGTGGCAATACGCCTATAAATTGCCATTTACCTTGCTCGTCTGTTTTAGCAACCGCTAAAGAGCGAAACCCACGTGCTGCAAATTCATCTATTGATGCCTCAACTTGAGTTTTAACTGCCTCAATATTAGCCGACAAGGCTAAAATAACCTGCGGTGCACCTTTGGTCACTTTAAATGTTTTGCCATCATCATTTTTAACGATTGCTTCAGTACGTTTGCTCACAGGATCAAATGGCTGAAAATGCTCTATATGATAAGAATCTAGATGCTGCTCAGCTTTTACACTTTGTAATACTGCTAAGTCAATCGGATCGTTATTTTCTGAGCGAGATGCTAATGCCGCGTACAATATAACTTGCTCAGCAGAGCCTTTATTTATTGAGTTTTCGATATAAAACGGGTCACCTAACGTTAATAGGTTTTGTGTCAATGTGCCTGTTTTATCAGAGCACAGAATATCAACACCTGCTAGCTCTTCAATTGCAGCTAAACGCGTTACAACCACTTGCTTTTTAGCCAATAAACGAGCGCCTACAGCCATAGTAACTGATAGCACTGTTGGCATTGCGACTGGTATTGCCGCAACGGTTAATACCAGTGCAAACTGTAATGTGGTGATCATTGGATCATCGCGAAACAAAGCAACAATAACTATAAGCAGTACTAAAGCCGCAGCAAGCATTATTAAATAATTACCAATTTTAAGCACTGCACGCTGAAAATGACTTGCGGTTCGCTCCCCTTGCACTAACTGTGCTGTTTTACCAAAAAAGGTATTAGCGCCGGTTGCGTAAACTATTGCTTCTATTTCACCTTGGCGAATAATAGAGCCCGAATAAACAGTTTCACCCGCCGACTTTACAACCGGTAACGACTCACCCGTAAGTGATGATTGATCTACTTCTACTGGATCACCATTTAGCAAACGCGCATCTGCAGGCACTATATCGCCCATCCGCATTCTAATAACATCACCTGGTACAAGTTCGCTGGCACTTAAGTTTTGCCATTGAGTATCGCGGAGAACGCGTGCTTTGTTCGCTAACTTTGCTTTTAATGCAGCAATTGCATTACCCGCTTGGTGTTCTTCCCAAAAGCCGACCAATACGTTGGACAACAATAATACAAGAATAATAAAAAAATCGGCCCAGTGTTTAGCAAGTGCCGATAAAATAATAGCGGCCTCGATCATCCACGGTATTGGCCCCCAAAAGTAAGATAAAAACTTGAGTAATAAATTTGGTTTTTCTTCAACTAGTTCGTTAGGTCCATATTGTGCCAATCTTTGTGTGGCATCAGCTTGGCTTAACCCGTCGGATGATGTTTTTAGCTTTGCTTGTAATTGTACTAAATCAAGCTTGCTCCATTCATCGCAATTTTGATTGTGTGAAGACTTGTTCTCTGAACGATTTGATGACTGATGCGCCGACGAAATTTTAACCTTTTCCATACAACATTGAGTTGAATAACTTGAGGTAATTAAAACCTACTAACCGTATAGCTAACATAAACTAAAGCTGTCGATATTGTTCTTACAAATATATTAACTTTGATCTAACGCAATATTTAGGATGAAATAATATAAAAAGGATTATTTTTAGAAGATGACAAAGAGGTTGGATTGTTAGAAGAAGTGCTCAAAGGCTATACATTGGGCTGAAATAGTAAGCAACTCAGCCCAATGTATTTTTAGCTACAACCTTAAGGGTATAACTATTGTTTTATTACTTTACAGTAAATTTTACGTCTTGGTCGCGTAATAAGTAAAGTGCAAAACACGCAGCCCACATTGGCCATGCAGTGAAGAATAATAAGTTGTTAAAGCCATCTATATACTGGTTGTACGAAGAAAGCGTTGATAAGCCATGCATTACAAAAATGATTCCGTAAGTTATGCGCTTTTTAATACCCGCTAAAAATGCCAATACTAATACAAGTTGTAGAGCACCGATAACATAAGCAACTATGTCAGATGAGCCACTAATACCGTAAAAATGTTCGAAAATACGTGCGCTATGACCAGGGTTTACGAATTTATCGAACGTCCACATAACCATTACAATAAATACGCCTAAACGCAAAGATAAAAGTGACCATTGCAAACGGTTTTGCACATCAGAACTCATTGAACCTGTCATAAAATTTCCTTAAATGAATATTAATAAACGTTGAAGTAACCTAGACCGTATAAGTTATTTTTTATTTCAAAAAAATTTAATTATTTTAACTAAAAAAGTAATTAAGCTTTGTAGTAATAAAAGTGAAGCTTATTTTAGGAATTAAAAAATGCTGCGTAAAAGTTAACAACTTTAAAATGTTAGCAGGTGAAAAGTAGTCTATAATTAAAAAAGCCCATTAAAAGCAAATATTTACATTCACTCTAATACAATCGCTCTATTGATATTTTATCGACTGATAAAACTATAGTACTTAATTACCACCTTTATAATACATCTGTTTTGTTATGTTCTAAAAAACAAAAAGAATCGAAATTTTACTGAAATTTATTTTTAATCCTTTCGGTCTTTATCGCCAACAACATTTTAACCGTAGAGAGAAAACGTTTGAAACACGCATATTTAGCACTTTCCCTAGCCACCATATTAAATACACCACTGAATGCTTTTGCAGCCGAAGAATCAAAAACAACAAAAGATGGCGCAATAGAACGCATTGAGGTGGCAGGCCAAGTTATTAAATCTCAAGGTCTTTCGGTTAAAAACGCCACTGTAGACGGCCCTTTTGGCGACAACTTAGCCCTACAAGATATAGCCCGCTCAGTCACACCAATTTCAAGCGAGTTAATAGAGCAACTCAATATTACGACTTTACAAGACGTGCTCGCAGTAAGCCCTAATACATATTCAGCCAGTGGTTTTGGCGCACCAAGTTTACCTACTATTCGTGGGCAATTAGGTGAGCTTTTTCAAGATGGCACACGCCGCCAAGCCGGTAATAACGGCTTTGGTGTGCCCTTATCGTTCAACTCTATAGAACAGATAGATGTGGTAAAAGGCGCGCCGCCGGTATTATTTGGCTCAAGCCAACGCAACGGTGGTTTTGTAAACTTACATTCTAAAAAAGCATCAACTGACGAAAGTAAAGGCAAAGCAACTGTATCTGCAGGTCGATGGGATCAGTACAGTGTTTTAGTGGATTACAGTGCACCCATTGTAAAAGATAAAGTAGGTTTTAGAGTAAGCGCTGAACACATAGATAACGGCAGCTACTACGACTTTTCGGGCACAAAGAGCGACAGCTTATTTGCATCATTACGCGTATTACCCGATGACAAGAGCAGCTGGGATATTAACTTTGAGTTATACCAAGTTGAATTTACCGATAACGCAGGTATTAACCGCCCTACTCAAGCGCTAATAGATAATGGCCTTTATATTACCGGCCAAGGCGTGCAAGCAAACGGCAGTACTGTACCGGCAGCAGGTTCAATAATCTCACCAACTGGGCAAGTAAAAATAGATCGCAGTACAGTGCTTACCGACCCTGATAATCAAAACGAAGCCACTACTTATTTACTACACAGCATTTATAAGCGTGAACTTTCAAACAATGCATCAATAAAAAACATTACGTATTTTCAGCACTTACAACGCGAAGAAATTGCACAAAATAGCTTTGTTGAAATTATAGATGGTGCCGACACCGCGCAAAACCGTACCGAGCTTACCTATCTTTGGAATAGCGACCAGCAAACAATTTTTGCATTTGATGTGCGTTATAACCGCGTATTAGGCTACAGCCAATTTACAACAGAAGCCGATTTACCTATTGATTTAACTGGCCCACTTTCAAACCGCCGCATTCCTTTAACTGATGTACAACAAGCGCGTTTAATTGAAATTAGCCCAGGTGTATTTGTATCCCCTGGTGGTCAATATGATATTAATAATGACGGCAGTGGCGACTTTAACTTATCAGACACTACCGATTCGCGCTCATGGCAAACAGGCTTTGCTATTCAGCAAGATTCTGATTGGACAGATAAGTTTCATACAAGTGTTGGCTACCGTATTGATTTTTATGACGTAGACGCGCACGACCCAATAGCGCCAGAGGGTGAAATTGCAGCTCGCGATAGCATTAACGATAAGCTACATTCTGGGCAAATAAGCTTTAACTACCGATTAAACGGTGATTACACCACTTATGGTGCAGCAAGTTACAACGAAGCCACATCAAATAGCATGGCTGGCGGCACGTCTCTTGGTGGCGACAACACGATTAGCGCGCAAAACTTTTCAACCGAAAATACTTTAGTTGAATTTGGTTTAAAATACGCACCAACCGACAGTGATTGGTACGCCGATGGAGCAGTATTCAGCCAACGTCGTAGTTTACGTAATCGCGATGGTAGCAATACCGGCATTCGTACTACCGGCTTTGAAAGCCAAGTATTTTATGATGCTTACCCTTATTGGCTAAGTGCTGGCTACAGCTATATTGATGCTCGCTACGATAATTCTGCAAGTAGCCAAGATTCAGCACAAGTAGCAGATGCATTTGACAACTCACGTCCAGATATTATTGAAGGTACCAGTGTTGGCGCACCTAGCTTTACCGCTTTTGCACCTTCAAACACCCGTGTACAGGGTATCCCTGAGCAATCGTTCAGCTTTAACGGAAATTATTCAATTAATTCGAAATGGCAAACGGGTTTTTCAGGTCTATATACAAAGAGTTACCCATTAGACTTTTTGGCGACAGTAAAAATTCGTGATCAGTACACACTAAACGTAAATACTAGCTATGCTTTTACGCCTAGTACCAAGTTACGATTAGATGTGAACAACGTAACGAATCAAAAAAACTGGCGCCCAGTATTTGAAGGCGGTTACTTTGGTGCAACTTTAGCTTTTCCTGAGTTGCCAATTAACGCCAAGCTAACCCTTACGCATAGTTTTTAAGAGAGAGAACATGATTAAAAAAATATTTTTATTATTGATTGCAGCGGCCGCCGTCGGCCTGTTCTTTCATTTTGACTTACACCAACTACTTACGCTTGATGGCTTAAAAGGGTCAATGGATCAGTTTAGCGATTACAAAGAGCAGTCACCGTTGTTGGTTATTGGTGGGTTCTTTTTACTGTACGTAGTAGTAACAGCTCTCTCGTTACCGGGCGCGGCTATTTTGACACTTGCAGCAGGTGCATTATTTGGCTTAGTTGAAGGCTTATTGGTTGCATCTTTTGCCTCAACTATTGGCGCAACACTTGCCTTTTTAGTATCGCGTTACTTACTACGCGACACTATTAAACAACGTTTTCCTGAGCGCTTAGCCGCAATTGATGCAGGCGTTGAAAAAGAAGGTGGATTTTACTTATTTACCCTTCGTTTAGTGCCGGTGTTTCCGTTCTTTTTAATCAATTTACTAATGGGTGTTACCTCAATAAAGTCATGGACTTATTACTGGGTAAGCCAAGCAGGTATGCTAGCCGGTACATTTGTATTTGTTAACGCAGGTACGCAACTGGCGCAAATAGAGAGCTTATCTGGAATTTTATCATTCAACTTAATCTTATCATTCGCTTTATTGGGCATTTTCCCATTCATTGCTAAAGGAATCTTAAACGTGTTTAAAAAACGTCGCGTATACAAAAACTACACTAAGCCTAAAAAATTCGACCGTAACATGATTGTTATTGGTGCAGGCGCAGGTGGTTTGGTAACAAGTTATATAGCCGCTGCTGTTAAAGCAAAAGTAACCCTTATTGAAGCCGGCGAAATGGGCGGCGACTGTTTAAACTACGGTTGTGTTCCAAGTAAAGCAGTCATTAAAAGCGCTAAAATTGCAGAGCAAATTCGCCACGGTGAAAACTACGGCCTAGAAAACGCGACACCGCAGTTTTCGTTCAAAAAAGTAATGGCACGTGTACATAAAGTAATTGCCGATGTAGCACCACACGACAGTGTTGAGCGCTACACAGACTTAGGCGTAGATGTTGTAAAAGGTTACGGTAAATTAATCGACCCGTGGACTGTAGAAATTAAACTTAACGACGGTGGCACGCAAACACTCACCGCTCGTACTATTGTAATTGCCACTGGCGCACGCCCATTTGTACCGCCACTACCTGGTATTGAAGAAACAGGTTATGTAACAAGCGATACATTGTGGAATAAATTTGCAGAGCTAGATGAGGCACCTAAAAAACTTGTAGTACTAGGTGGTGGTCCAATTGGTAGCGAATTAGCACAAAGCTTTGCACGTTTAGGTTCAAGCGTTACGCAAATTGAAATGAGCGAGCGCATCATGATCAAAGAAGACCTTGAAGTGTCTACTTTTGCTCACGAAGCGTTAACCGAAAGTGGCGTTAATATTTTAACATCGCACCAAGCACTTCGCTGTGAAACACGCGATGGTAAAAAATATATCGTTGTTAAACATAACGACAAAGAAATAGATATTGAATACGACGAGCTATTATGTGCTGTTGGTCGAAGTGCGCGCCTTAAAGGTTACGGTCTTGAAGAGCTAGGCATTGAAACAAACCGCACAGTAGTAACTAACGAATACCTAGAAACACTGTACCCAAATATTTTTGCAGCAGGCGATATTGTAGGTCCATACCAATTTACACATGTGGCAGCCCATCAAGGTTGGTACGCAGCGGTAAATGGCTTATTTGGTCACCTTAAAAAGTTTAAAGTAGATTACCGTGTTATTCCGTGGACTACGTTTATTGACCCAGAAGTTGCACGTGTTGGCTTAAACGAGCAAGACGCAAAAGACAAAGGCATAGATTACGAAATTACTCGTTTTGAATTTGAAGAGCTAGACCGTGCAATTACCGACAGCGCTACAAAAGGCTTTATTAAAGTGATTACACCCAAAGGCAAAGATAAAATATTGGGCGTTACCGTGGTATCTGAACACGCTGGCGATTTAATTGCTGAGTTTGTACTGGCAATGAAACACGGCTTAGGTCTTAACAAAATACTCGGTACTATACACAGCTACCCTACATGGGCTGAAGGTAACAAATACGCAGCAGGTGAGTGGAAACGCGCTCATGCACCTGAAAAAGTGCTTAACTTGCTTGAAAAATACCACACTTGGCGTCGAGGTTAATTATGTTTAAAACACCTCTAAAAGCATTGCTACTTGGTTCGGCTTTAGTTGTAACATCGTTTGCAACATCATTTTCGGCCCAAGCCCAAAACATGCACGATAGCTGGAATGCATTGTTAAATAAGCATGTTGTCGCTATTAATCATAATCACAGTACTGAGGTTGATTACGCTGCCATAAAACGTGAGCATGCACAGCTAAAAACGTATTTAGATTCGTTAACGGCTGTAACGCAAAGTGAATTTGACGCATGGGAAAAGCCTAAGCAACTCGCTTTTTTAATCAATGCTTATAATGCGTGGACTGTTGAGCTTATTTTAACTAAGTACCCTGATATCAAGTCAATTAAAGACTTAGGGAGCTTTTTTAGCTCACCATGGAGTAAAGAGTTTGTGCCATTACTTGGCAAAACTCGCAGCCTTGATGATATAGAACATGGTTTAATACGTGGCAGCGGTAAATACAACGACCCACGCATTCACTTTGTAGTAAATTGCGCGAGTATTGGTTGTCCAGCGCTTCGAGAAGAAGCGTATACAGCCACTGATTTAGAAAGCCAATTGCAAGAGCAAACGGTGCGCTTTTTATCAGATATGACACGTAATATGGCTCAAGAAAATACGCTAAGCGTGTCTTCAATATTTAAGTGGTACGGCGATGACTTTGAAAAAGGCTTTAGAGGTGCAAACACGCTACAGCAGTTTTTCTTGCAATACAGCGATGCACTTAAACTGATACCCGCTCAGCAAAAAGCACTTAAGAATGATGACATGAAAGTTAAATTTTTAGACTACAACTGGGATTTAAATGTTCGCCATTAAGTTTTGGCAAACACTGACGCGATACAGCTTTTGCTGTGTCGCGTTTTGCGTTTGTGCAATCGTAAATTTAGCTGTTTTTTCGAGCACTGCGTTTGCTAATCCCGTTATTAACTCAAATAGTAAAAGTAATTTAGTAATTAACACACAACAGGGATCTCGCTGGCAACAAGTTCAAACACTTGGTCGCAATCAAGATGTATACTTTTATGCATGGGGCGGCGACGCGCAAATAAATGCCTATATTCAATGGGCAGCGCAGCAAGTTAAAACTAAGTACAACATTAACCTAGTGCATGTAAAATTAAGCGATACCAGTGAAGCAGTAAGCCGTGTACTTGCCGAAAAATCAGCAAACAATAACAACCAAGGCAGCGTAGATTTAATGTGGATCAACGGGGCTAACTTTGCCACCATGCGTGAGCACTCTCTGCTTTTAAAAGAATGGGCTAATAAACTCCCCTACTTTGCATTAACTGATCCGGCTAACAACCCTGCTGTAACCTTTGACTTTGGTTTACCTACCAATGGTATGGAGGCTCCATGGGGGCAAGCGTCACTTACATTTTATTACGACAGCATTGCAATAAATGGTAAGGCAAACAATAAATTGCCGACGACATTAAACGAATTATTAAACTGGAGCGCGCAAAACCCTGGTCGCTTTAGCTACCCAAAGCCGCCTGACTTTTTAGGTATGAGCTTTTTAAAATACGCCTTAGTTGTACTGCACCAGCAAAGCAGCGAAAACATTAAAGCGCAGCTAAACCAACCAGCTACAACTAAAAATACAGCGCAAGTGTTAAACCCACTGTGGGACTTTTTAGATAAATTACACCCAACTCTTTGGCGTGGTGGCACTCATTTTATGCAAAGTGGTGCTCAAATGCGCCGCTTAGTAGACGATACAGAGTTGAGTTTAGCCTTTACTTTTTCTGCACCAGAAGTACCGGCTGCTGTAAAACGCTATGATCTACCAAACAGCATTCGCAGTTACGCAATGAGTGATGGCAGTTTAAGTAATACCCATTTCATGGCAATCCCTTACAATGCAAGCCACCAGCAAAGTGCGCAATTAGTGGCTAATTTTTTAATGAGCCCTGAGGCGCAAGCTGAAAAACAAAAAGCGCATATATGGGGCGATAAAAGCGTACTTATTCAATCAACGTTAACACCTGATCAGCAAGCCTTATTTAAAACAGCTAAACCGCATCCAAGTGCACTGCCTTTAAACAGTATTAAACGCACATTGAGCGAACCTCATCCAAGCTGGGTAAACGCCATTATGCAAGGTTGGCAAACCCGTTATGGAGTAAGGCAATGAGCGTCATTTCAAAAAGTGTACCAGTAAATACCAAAGCAACAACGCAGTGCAGCACCGATATGTTTACGCGCATTGTAAAATTTAGCCCGCGATTTTTACTCGCTTTACTTATATTACCCGTACTTGGTGGCTTAATTAGCGTATTGCTACCTGCCTTTGGTTATGCGCCCGTACTTGAGCAAACAACGTTTAGCTTGCAAGGTTTTAATGCCCTTTGGCAAACACCTGGCCTTACCCAAATGGTTACCTTAAGCGTTGCAACAGGCTTAATAAGTACTTTGCTTGCATTTATCATTACCTTAATGATTTTAGCTGCGTTTTTTAACAGCCCGTGGCTTAACCGAATTCAGCGTTTATTGAGCCCTATATTAGTTATACCTCATGCCGCCGCCGCTATTGCGGTGGGGTTTTTAATTGCCCCTTCAGGTATGATTTCACGCTTAGCGTCGCCTTGGTTAAGCGGCTGGGAACTTGCGCCAAACGGCATGTTTCCGCATGATTCATTCGGTATTAGTATTATTTTAGGCTTAACACTCAAAGAGCTTCCCTTTTTATTATTAATGGCACTGGGTGTACTTGCTCAACCTGAGCTTGGCAAAAAATTACGCCAACAACATAAGGTTGCGCTTAACTTAGGTTATTGTCCAATGACGGCCTTTTTTAAAGTAATACTGCCAAGTCTTTATCCGCTGCTGCGTTTACCCCTTTTAGCAGTGCTTGCCTATGCAAGTGCCAGTGTAGAAATGCCACTCATTTTAGGCCCAAATACACCACCCACGTTGGCCGTTGCAATAATGCATTGGTTTAACGATGTTGATTTAAACCTGCGCATTAAAGCCTCTGCAGGTGCTTTATTACAACTGGCTGTTACAGGCGGATTGTTAGCGCTCTGGCTTGGCGGGGAAAAGGCCGTAAAAGTGCTATTTAGCGACTCTCTCACTAATGGGGTGCGTGAATACGGCGGATTTTATTGGCAAAAAATAACGGTCGTACTCACCGCATTAGTAATTAGCTTTATACTATTGTCGCTTATTGGTTTAGTTATGTGGTCGGTTGCAGGTTTTTGGCGCTTTCCAGATGCAATGCCTGAACAATTTACACTACTGCATTTTAAAAGTGCGCTAATGCAAATGGGCAGCCCGCTTTTTAATACGCTAGCAATCGGTTTAGTAACCACGCTATTTGCCATTATTCTTACTTTATTGTGTTTAGAATCAGAGCAGTTGAGTGACAAACCTATTTCTCGTTTTACCAGTTTAATTATTTACTTACCGTTATTAGTGCCCAGTATTGCCTTTTTATTTGGGCTAGTATGGATACAACAACTGGTAAATAACCAAGCCGCATTTTTTAATGTAGTACTTACGCATTTACTATTTGTGCTGCCTTATGTGTTTTTGTCACTTGCGAGCAGCTATAGACGTTTAGACCCTCGTTTTGCTCATGTTGCAGCAAGTCTAGGCGCAGCGCCATGTAAGGTGTTTTTTAAAGTAAAACTACCTCAGTTGTTTGCCCCTATTTTAATTGCAGCCGCACTGGGCTTAGCTATTAGTTTTGGACAATACCTCCCCACGCTTTTAGCTGGCGGCGGGCGCATAGCCACAATAACAACCGAAGCCGTTACGCTTGCCAATGGCGCAAGCAGACGCACCAGTGCCGTGTACGCTATTATGCAAATGGTGTTACCGCTTATTGGATTTATACTGGCATGGGGTTTACCTAAATATTTTTTCAAAAGTGCACGTGTTTAAACGTGCACATATGTAAAGCACCCATGTTTAACACTATCAGGGTTAAGGTTTTTTAATGCAGTCATCGTTACAGATTAAAAATTGTCAGCTTTATCGCCAAAATGAGCTGTTACTTAGCTTAAACGAGCAAGTTAATGGCGGTGAAATTCTGACTATTATGGGCCCATCAGGCAGTGGTAAATCAAGCTTATTAAATTGGCTTACGGGTACTTTACCAAGTAGCTTTAAGGCTAATGGTGAGGTGTGGCTTAATGGTCAAAATATCGATAACACCCCTCCACACTTACGCCATATTGGAGTGCTTTATCAAGACGCTTTATTGTTTTCGCATTTAACTGTTGCTGGTAACATTGCCTTTGCAATGCCCAAAGGTAATAAAAAACAACGCCTTGAAAAAATAGAACACGCACTTGAAAAAGTCGGTCTTAAAGACATGGGTAATCGTCACCCCGACAACCTCTCAGGTGGGCAACAAGCCCGTGTTGCATTATTACGTATGCTGCTGAGCGAACCTAAAGCCATTTTACTTGACGAACCCTTTAGCAAACTCGACACCCAACTGCGTGTTGATACACGCGAACTCGTGTTTAGCCAAATACGCGATCATAAGCTACCTGCAATTATGGTTACTCATGATCATAGCGATGCCGACGCTGCAAATGGCAAACTCATTACTTTAAGTAGCGCACTTTAATACATGACTTTAATGAATAGTTTTAAACGCATAAGGCAACAAACATGCTAGACAAATTTATCACCCCTGTAATTAAGCCACTGTTAACACCTGTGGTTATGCTTATGCATAAACGCGGCATAACCGCCGATCAGCTAACCGTGGTTGGCTTTTTAGTTGGCTTATTAGCAGTGCCATTACTGGCGTTTGAAATGTGGTACGGCGCATTAGTTGCCATTGCTTTAAATCGAATTTTAGATGGACTTGATGGCGCATTAGCACGCTATGCAAACCAAAGTTCAAGCGCTGGTGGCTTTTTAGATATCACACTCGACTTTTTATTTTACGCGGCTATTCCGCTTGGCTTTATTTTGGCAAACCCTGAGCAAAACGCGATAGCGGGATCGTTATTACTTGCTACTTTTATTGGTACGGGTTCAAGCTTTTTAGCTTTTGCGATTGCCGCCGAAAAATTTAAACTCGAAAAACCGCAATTTAAATACAAAAGCTTTTACTACTTAAACGGCTTAACCGAAGGCACTGAAACAATAGCGCTATTTATTGCATTTTGTATTTGGCCGCAGTACTTTGCGGTTATGGCGAGCATTTTTGCTATTGCGTGTGGCATAACTATTTTTACCCGTATACATGGCGGTTATCACACACTTAAGCAACAAGAAGCCGATGCTAACAAAGCTGCTGAAAACGTGCCTAGCAGTTCAAATTCTGAGGTAATAGATGACTAATGAAGTATGGTGGCGCTTAGGCTTCTTTTTTAGCATTTTAGTTATAATGATGCTGCTTGAAGCGCAAAAACCAGCGCGTAAATCACCAATAAAAAGCAGTACACGTTGGTTTGCTAACTTTGGGTTAGTGTTTGCTTCATCAGTTGTTGCGCGCTTAGTGGTTCCCATTGGGCTAACCGCCGTAGCACTTTACAATCAAGAGCACGGCATAGGCTTATTTAATCAAATAGCTCTACCAAGCAGTTTAATTATTATATTGAGCATACTTTTACTCGATATATTAATTTATTGGCAACATAGGTTATTTCATAACGTGCCTATTTTATGGCGCTTACACCGTGTACATCACGCCGATGCACACGTAGATACCAGTACAGGGCTGCGCTTTCACCCTATCGAAATTGTACTGAGCATACTTATAAAACTCATTGCAGTAACTGCTCTTGGCGTACCTGCCATTGCAGTACTTATTTTTGAAATAGCACTTAATGGTTTAGCACTATTTAATCATGCAAATATACGCCTACCTAATGCCATTGAAAAACCACTGCGTTTAATCTTAATGACGCAAATATTGCATCGAATTCACCATAGCCAAGTCGTTAGCGAAACTAACTCAAATTATGGTTTTAGTGTAATTTGGTGGGATAAATTATTTGGTAGTTACAAAGGTAAAGCTAAAAAAACCGACGCAGATATAAATATTGGCTTAAAAGAATACCCAAGCCAAAAGCAAAATGCGTCGCTTTTGGGGTTACTTACAATGCCTTTTAAAAACAAGTAAAAACAAGCATATTTTATCTCATACAATACCAATCCACTTAAAATTGCTTTTATGTAGATTGGTATAAACAAAATACTCCTTAAATACTATAAATATACCTGTAACTAACCTTTTAATTGTTAAGTCCTTTCCTACTTTTTTGACGTAAAAAATATTCCGCTCACGCTCCCATCAAAAAACACAAACAACATAACTAATTGTATAAACTGCAATTTATATACAATCTAAAATTGGTAAACTGGTCTTACCGTAAACTAATTGTAAATAAAATAAACAAATATGTTGACCATTTGCGTACTCCACAATATCATTTGTAAGCGCTTACAAAACACATATCAAAATGTAAGCGCTTACAGCATGAAAAAACAAAGCTCAAAAAACAATTAATCTGACAATAATCTGTTGAAACCGGGGTTCAGTTATGAACATTGAAACAACGCACATTACACGTTTACTTGCCGCTATCTCTTTAGTTACGTTAGCTGGCTGTGGTGGCGACTCTGCCACTAAATCAAATTTTGAAAATGTAGATGCCTCTGAGCCAGTTTCAGATTGGCAAATGGTTTGGAGCGACGAGTTCGAAGGCTCAGCCATTGATACAAACAAATGGAACTATGAATTAAACTGCGATGGCGGTGGTAACAACGAGAAACAGTGTTACACCGACAGCGAGCAAAATGCATTTATTGCAGACGGTGTGTTAAACATTGTTGCCCTACCCGCTGAAGAAGGTGCAGAAAAACCTTACACTTCAGCACGCTTAAATACGCGTTATAACGCCGACTTTACGTATGGCCGTTTTGAAGTGCGCGCCAAACTTCCATCAGGACAAGGTAGCTGGCCAGCATTTTGGATGCTACCAACTGATGAGGTTTACGGCACTTGGCCTCGTTCTGGCGAAATAGATGTTTTAGAATCAGTAAACCTTAAAACACCGGATGAAGACGGCGGTATAGAGTCTAGTATCCACGGCACCCTTCATTACGGACGCGCATGGCCAGATAACAGCTATACAGGTAAAGAATACAAATTCCCTGAAGATACTAATCCAGCAGATGATTTCCACACGTATGCTGTTGAATGGCAAGAAGGTGAAATTCGCTGGTACGTAGATGGTTACCTTTATGCAACTCAGCGTCAATCTGAGGTTTTATATAATTCAAAAAATGAGCCTGCGGGCTTAAAACATCGTGGTTGGTTTGCAGAATACTTTGAACAAGGTTCTGGCGAACTTACAACGCATTGGGATAGCGCACCATTTGATAAAGACTTTCACTTATTGCTAAACCTGGCAGTAGGCGGTGACTGGCCTGAAAACGTAAATGATTTAGGTGTAGACGCTAGCGCATTTGAAAATGGCCAAACTTTTGCTATTGATTACGTACGTGTTTATCAATGTGCATCGAACACTGATACTGGTAAAGGTTGTGAAACCATTCGTCCTGGTTACAACAGCTTAGACGATGCCTTACTTGAGGGTGATGCCCCAATTCCTATAGCAGGAGGAGTTACTCCATTAACCATATTTGGTGATTCTTTTAATATTAATTGGCCTGCGTGGGATTGTTGCGGAGGTTCAACTCCTGCAATAGTTGTTGATGAACAGCAAGGTAATACAGTTGAGTTTAGTGTTGGTGAAAACCCAACAGTAAACGGCTTTATTTCAAGAGCGGCAAACATCACTGATGAGGCGGGTCTAGCCTCCCCTTTTGATGCTACGCCCCTGTTAGCACAAGGGTATTTTCAATTTAAAATGAAAGTAACTAGCGCACCTGCTGATGCAAACTCTACATGGGTCGTTAAGCTTGAAAGTGCAGGAGATGCACCAACTGCGGCCGAATTACCTATTACTCAAAGCGTCGAAGGTATTGCTCCTGTTGTAGGACAATGGCAAACATATACATTTAAATTAACCGATCTTGTTGCAGCAAACTTAGATATTAGCGCTATTGATGTAGTGATGATTTTTCCTGCATGGGGCACTGGTAATGGCGCTGTATATAGAGTAGACGATGTAAAAATCACGCAAGATTTTCCAGAGCTTAATGTGTTCACAGATACTCAAAATCTTGATTGGCCAATGTGGGACTGCTGTAGCGGCTCTACGCCAGTGGAAGTAATGGATGATGAAGAGCATGGTTTAACAGCGGAATTTACAATAAATGATACGCCTACAGTAATGGGCTTTAACAGCCGTACATCTGTTGGCGGAAGCGGTGAGGCATTTGATGCAAGCGCTATCATAACTGTTGGTCAAATTACGTTTGATATGAAAGTTACGAGTATGCCAAGCACACCCGACGCGCCATGGTTTTTCAAAGTTGAGTCAAACGAAGGTGACTCCGCCGTAGAGCTTGCACTTACTGAAAGTGTTGAAGGCATTGCCCCTGCTTTAAACGAATGGCAAACATATACTTATACACTTTCTGACTTATCGGCTGCCGGTTTAGATGTAAGTGCGATAGATGTATTAATGATTTTTCCTAATTGGGGCCAAGGTGCTGGCGCAGTATATCGTGTTGATAATGTAAAAATTTCAAACCCATAATTTAGATTTCACTGACAAAATTCTAGGTGTTTATACCAATTGCATTAAACAAGAGATCTATTATAGCGCTAAGAAAATAGCACAATAACAAGGCGAAAATTTTGACATATAGTTGTTCTATATAAATAATTTTTAACGCAGTTAGTGAGTTATTTAATGCGATAGAATGATCATATTTTTAATAAAATTGGTATTACACAGCACCTTCACTCTTGAACAACATTTTATAAAGCAGAGCTATTATGAACACATTCAATTTTAAAAAGAGCCAACTTGCGGCTTCTGTGTCTCTCATCATTGCTGCGAGCACATTAAACACAGCTATCGCTGCAGAAGCAGACATATCAGCAAAGCCTGATGTAGAAATTATTGAAGTAAAAGGTATTCGTGGTTCACTTATTCGTTCTATGGATATGAAACGCGACTCTTCGGGTATTGTAGATGCTATCTCGTCTGAAGAAATGGGTAAATTCCCAGATACAAACTTAGCAGAATCATTACAGCGTATTACCGGTGTATCGGTAAGCCGCGCTAACGGTGAAGGTAGCCAAATTACAGTACGTGGTTTTGGCCCTGAGTTTAACTTGATTACCTTAAATGGCCGCCAAATGCCGGGCACAGGTTATACACGCTCGTATAACCTTGAAAACGTTGCCTCTGAAGGCGTAAGTGCGCTTGAAGTGTTTAAAACAGCTCGTGCAGACGTGCCAAGCGGTGGCTTAGGTGCAACGGTTAATATTTCTACTGCGCGACCTTTTCAAAAGCCAGGTCAAAATTTTTCGGCAACCGTTAAAGCAAACCACGACTCGTCGAACGAAGCTGGCGATGACGTAACACCAGAGTTTTCTACTGTTTACAGCAATACCTTTGTAGATGACACTTTTGGTTTCGGTTTTTCATTTTCGCACCAAGAGCGTGACTTTCAAAAACAAAGTGCCAATATTCAAGGCTGGCAGGCAAACGTAGACTTACCTGAATTAGATAGCAGCAACGTAGTTGATAACCGCACAGATTCTGCAGGTAACTACTACTTCCCTAAAGACATGAACTACTCTATTGAAGATGTAGAACGTGAACGTACAAACGGACAAGTTACTTTTCAGTTTGCACCGGTAGATGGCTTTGTAGCAACACTTGATTACACCGCAAGTAAAGCAGTAACTGGCTCTCAAAGTATTGGTTGGGGTATTTGGAACGACTTTGGTAGCAATATAAATGGCTACGAACTAGATGAAAATGGCACTGCAGTATATGCAGACATTAGCGGTAATGACGCGTCATTCACAGCTAATAAAGGCACTACAGAAGTAAAAGCCCGCTCTCTTGGTTTAAACCTAGATTGGGAAATTAGCGACACGTGGCACGTAGAGCTTGATTACCACGACTCTAAAAACGAAACCGATAACGGCGCCGACAACGGGCTGGGAAGTGCAGGCCAAGTAATTTTAGGGTCTGATCAGCTAGCTAATAAAATTTATGATTACCGCACGGGCGAAGTACCTAGTGCACAAGTTAATTGGTTAAATGGCACAAGTGAATTAACGCCTGGCGAAATTGATTCAAACTTTAGTCAGTTTACTCACTCACCGGGTGAATCAAACATTGAACAATTACAGCTGCACACAACATGGTATAACGAAAGTTATGACATTGGTTTAGTTAAAGTTAAATTTGGCGCATCACGTACAGAACAAAACACAGGTGGTTACACCGCGTGGAGTGGTTTAGTAGGTGGCCCAGGTTTTAACCCATCATATACAGAAATATTCCCAGACGGCATGTTTACCCGTAATGATACATCAGGCCTTTTAGATCAGTTTGATGGCGGCGGCAGTGACTTACAACCTGGTTACTACTATACCTATGACTTTGACGAAGCTGTTGCACGCCAAATTGCTTACTTAACGGCAGATGTAACAGGTGGCGATGCATATGCCGCTAATGCATACGCAGACGGAATAGATAGCGAGAGCTACGTAGAAGAAATCACTAATAGCTTTTATGTTCAATCAAGCTGGGAGTTTGACGTAAGTAACTACTACGTAAAAGTAAATGCAGGCCTACGCTATGAGCAAACAGACGTAACAAGTACTGTGCGCCAACGCGTTGAAGATCAAGTTAATTGGATCAGCGCTTCAGAGTGGATCATGCAATACGCTGCTGGCGGCGATGATAACTTCTTAGAGCAACAAGGTGATTACGATGTTTTACTGCCTTCAATCGACGTAAGTGTTGATTTAACTGAAGACGTAGTAGCCCGCGTATCTTGGGGTAAAACAATGTCGCGTGCACCACTAGGTAATCTAGCCGGTGGTCGTAGTTTAACAGGCAGCCCAAAACCAGGTTCTCGTACAGGTGGCCAAGGTAATACAAACTTATTACCGTTTGAATCAACAAACCTTGATTTATCACTTGAGTATTACTACGCAGAAGGCAGCTACGCATCTGTTGGTTACTTTAAAAAAGATGTTGATAACTTTATTCAAACCACCATTACGCAAACCACTATTGATGGCTTGCACGATATTTTAAACGGCCCTCGTTACTTACAAGCCGTAAGCGATATTGAATCACGTGGCGAGCAAGCAACAACCGACGCTATTTTTGCACAAATGATTGCCAGCGGCTACGGCAATGCAAATGGCGTTATTGAGCCAAACAGCGACGATCCGCTAATTACATGGAATATTAGCCAACCACAAAACACCGACAGTAAATCGGTAGATGGTTTTGAAGTAGCTGTTCAGCACTTAATTGGTGAAACCGGTTTTGGTGTAGGTGTTAACGCAACATTTGTAGATGGCGACGTTGAATTTGATAGCGAAAGCCTTGATCAACAAGCACCACTTACAGGCTTAAGTGACTCAGCTAACTTCCAAGGCTTTTACGAAAAAGACGGCCTATCAGTTAAAATTACTTATGCATGGCGCGACTCATACCTAATTGGTGTAGGCCAAGCGCAAGGTTCAGCTGATGCGCCTCCGCAATATGCTAAAGCGTATGGCCAATGGGATATGAGCGTTAACTACGATGTAAACGAAAACGTAACGGTATTTTTTGATGGCATAAACTTAAACAATGCCACCGAAGAAGGTTACGGACGTTACGAAGAGCAGTTCTTATTTGCTAATCAATACGGTCCGCGTTACTCAATTGGTGCACGTTACACGTTCTAAACTATTTCCTAGTTAGAAGGTTAAGCCGCTTGTTACAACAAGCGGCTTTTTTTATAGCGTTTTTATTTGCTCAAGCAACACATTGGTTGTCCAATCAAGGCCGTTATACGCCACATCGGGTTTGTAGTAAGCCCCTGCCCCTCGCGCTCTGTTTACGTATACTTTGTTAGGTACAATCACTTTGCCTAAGCCTGAAGGTAAATCAGCTAAACGTACCTCCATATACATAGAATCAGCACTACTTGGTGCACCAAATAACGTTGTATTTTCAAAAAGCTTAAACTTATCAAGTGCATCTAAACAAGCACTAGCACATTGCGGCGGAACAATAACAAACACCTTGGTTTTAAAGTCACTAGTTAAAGGATTTTGTGGCATATTATTTAGCGTATTAGTTTCTTGTTCTACATAAAATGGGGCATCATTTTTAAGTGATAAAGCCATACCAGCTGCTACGGTTTTAACTATTTTCAATAATTCAGGCTGATCTTTTACAATCTCTAATAAAGACACTACATGGTCGGTATTATCTTTTGATGCTCTCCACCACACTTGAGTGTTTTGAGATTTATCATTTGCTTTTTGTTCTACTACCTTTTCACCCCATAATTCTTTGGCTATTTGTGAGCTCCAATAAGATGAGCCACCTTGGTTATGACGCAAATCTAATACCACGGCTTTTGCAGTAAGTAACTTGCTACGCTGCTGTTTTATTTTTTCAAACACTTTATTGTATGCAGCAGTTTGTTTATCTGTTGATGAAAAGCTAGGCATAGCAATCCAAGCAATGTTTTTTTCAGGCCACGTTAAATCAATGGGAAGCTCATCACCGTTATAAGCATTTTCTAAATACTTGCTTGCTGACTTAGGCCTTACTGACCAATTTAATACGTGTGTATAGGTATCGCTATTGGCTTTAACAAATTCACATTTTTTTAGAGGGGTTAAAAATGGATTGCCCTCGTCAATTAGTAACCGCCAACCTTGCTGCCACCAATGCCCAGGTTGTGCAACTTCACCATGAAACTTAAATATTCTCTCACGCATTAAGGTATCAGTGCTTTGCCCATCACATTGGCTTACAACGTCGCCTTTGCTAATATTTTTGGTTTCGCTGTAATACACTTTTAGCGCGTCACCTCGCCATACAGCTCTAAAGCCCGGCCAGCGGCGCGCGGGTCTATCTACACTTGAAAACGCACCAGCGTGACCATCTTGTAAAATAGTGCTAAAGCGCGCAATTGCCGCTACATGCGCCTGCGGCCCACTCGCTTGAGCCGATAATGTAAGTGCCTCCGCTTTTGCTTGATTTAATAAATCAGGGAAAGTTGGGTTATTACTATCAAACATACCAGGGTGATTTTGTGCGGTAATACTATAAGCCGCGTTAATGTCGCGCTCTGTTATGCTGCGCCACTGCTCAGGCGTGGCTGGTAATGCTTGGTTTTTAGCTGCATTAACAATAGGTGATATTAGAAAAGCAGCGAGTAATACATAGTTGGTTGTTGTTTTTTTTATAGTCATAAAAATCCATTTAATTATTTACCAAAATAGAGCTGCGGTAGGAGTAACTTTTATACTTTGTAATTATTGTTTAAATTCAGGCTTTAATAACCCATAGCACCTCAAGTCATGAAACTCATTTTTCCAGTAACCACTTGCACGGCGAATACCTTCTTCTTTGAAGCCTAGCTTTTTCAAGACCGACTCTGAGGCAAGATTGCCAATCATAGTATCTCCTTGAATTCGGTATAGTTCACCGAATAGAAGTTGATTTGAGAATGCAGCATTAATAACCTCATGTAATGCTTCAGAGGCAAACCCCCAATACTCAGAAGCTATTTCGTACCCTATGCTGGCATTTTTCATCTTTTGGTTCCATGTATTAAAGCCGCAAGTGCCAATTAACTTACCTGTAGTCTTTAGACGAATAGCCCATCGAATACCAATATTCTCAGTGAAGCGAGCATTGAAAAAATCAATTAATTTAGCTGATTGAGCTTCTGACTTATAAGTCTCTATATCGTAAAATTTAACAACTTCTGCATCTGAATAGATATTTAGAAGTGCTTCACTATCGCTTGCTGATAAGCTAGTAAGTATCAGACGTGCTGTTTCTAGCTCTGGGAAATTCATAAGCTCTCCGTGCCATAACCGAGTTTACAAAAACACCCGCGTTAAATTCATTCTATTTGTGCACAAACCATAGCTGAGTTCCTATTTTGGTTCAATTGCTACTTTCTGTTTTTTAACCTAGCGAGCTCTCTTGATTTAATTTTTAGCACTTTAATTTTAGCGCCATACCAATTAGCCATAGGTGCTGCAGCAATACCGTGTATTAACGTGCTCATCCACACTGCATTAATCGCAACTATAAGTATTGAGTGGCCGTATTCGCCTAAAATATCTTTAGAAATAATAAGTGCAAAAAGTGCTGTTGCAAGACCTCGAGGTCCAAAGAAACCCATAAACACTTTTGTTAATGTCTTTGCTTTTGTACCAATTAACGATAGGTAAATAGCAAGAGGGCGCACTATAAAAATACTCACCAGAATATAACCAGCAACGGGGAAGGTTAAATGCTCAATAGCTGAAGGCAGTAAACCAAGCCCAATAATAACAAACGAAGACCATATTAACATTTGCCCTTCGCTTTCAGTAAATTGGTATATAAATCGGCAATGCCCTTTTACACTATTACCAAAAGCTAAACCTGCAACAAACGCTGATATAAATCCATTTCCACCCATTAAAGTAGCCATTAAATATGATGTGCCGGTAAGTGCTAAAACGCCAATCCCTTCATATATAGTCGACGATATTTTTTTTGACTCAGAGTATAAAAATAAACGTCCGCTCGAGTATCCCATTAATGCACCAACCAAAATACCTATAAATATTTGGCTAAATCCAAACACTAACCATGACATTTCATTTTCTTGAGAACCGGTTTCCATAGCAACTATACTGGCAAAAAATAAAATAACGGGTAATGCTAGCCCGTCATTTAAGCCACTTTCAACAGATAGACTTTGTCGCTCGTTTAAAGGTACGCTCTCATTACTAACAACCGCTTGACCTAAAGCTGCATCAGTCGGTGCTAAAATTGCCGCAACTAGGGCTAGCATTGCCCAAGGCCACTGTGGGAAGAATAAATAAGCAAAGCCTGTACCAATCAAAATACTCAACGGCAAACCTATCAATAGCATTCTTAAAGGCCATGTATTTTGCCTTTTTAATCTTCGTAGGTTTATTTGTGAAGCATCTAAAAATAATAATACAACTAGCGATATTTCTGCTATTAAATATACGGTTTCATGTGCGTCGCCTATATTAATAAGTCCAGCCTGGGATACAGCAAAACCTATACCTAAAAATACCATTGGCGCCGTGATAATAGTGGTAGAGAGTTTTTTTGCTAGCATAGAGTAAGCACTAACTGAGAAAAGAAGAATGAGTAATCCTATTTCCATTGGGAAATCCTATTAGGCGTGGCTTGGTATTTTTATTAGAAAATATCAGGGTTGGGGTTAGCTATATTAAATCAGCACAATTTATTGAGTTAATTTGTATAAGTGTATTTTTAACTTTAATCTAAAATAATAACCGGCACCTAAGTGATATTAGCCTGCCGGTTACGTTTAACGTTTAATATGCAAAAGCTTATTTAGCTGCTGCACGTTTTGCGTCTAATCCAAGCAACTTATCAATAGATAAAAAGCCAGGTCCACGAGCAAAAATCACTAATAATGAAACAGCCCACCACGATGCAGGATTAATCCAATGATCGAGTGTAGGAAAAACTGCAAGCTGAATAAACATTGTCATACCAATAAGGCCTAACGCCGCAAAGCGAGAAAACAAACCGATAATCAGTAATATTGGGAGTAACACTTCAACAACACCAGCAACCACAGCAAGCGTTTCAATTACTTTTACAAGAAATGAGCCATCAACATAATCTAAGGTTTGAGGATTACAAAGCTGCAAAGCACCTTCTCTAACTGGATCAGGACAGAAAAATTCATATTTAAATAGGTCGTATTTATCAACATTAAATTGTAAAAAGCCATCCCATTTGCTCAAACCAGAGTCTAGGAATACTTTAGCGACCATAAAGCGAAGAAAAAACAGCGCTATGGGCTCTAAGAACCGCGATAACTGCTCTCCCATCTGCACGTACAGTTGTTGTATTTTTTTTATCATGCCCATATTTGTTCCTACTCTTGTAATGTACTAATTGATTTGGATTTCTAATAATTCATTTTGTAAGCATGCTGTAAAAGCTTCGCTCACTTCAAAGTTTTCATCTACTGTTATTGCTGCATCAAAAGCTTCACCCAACGACCTACCTGTACCTTGTAGGGCCTGCATAAGTTTAACTTCAGCAGCGCAAAGGGAACGGGCTTGCACCGCACCTTGCAAGCGCCATAACATAATAAAATTCTCAGTAGAGGATTTAGTTACAGCGACATCATTATTATTTGTTTTTAGCGAAATCCATTCAAAAAATGCGCCTTCACTCACACTAAGTAGCAGTACACTGGGGTTAAGCTTTACATTGAGTTCAGTAAGCTCAGTACCTTGTTCCATTAGTTGAGTAACATAATCTATAGTTAAAGTTTCAGTTGAATCAGCGCTCATCAAACTCATTAGCCACGCGTAATCTAAATGCGCAATATCAACTAAGTTCGTATATAAACTTAATGTACTTAGCTGATTTACAGTGACTTCAAAAATATGCTGATTTTCAATTTCACTATCTTTAATCAAGCCTGCAACAAAGTCTGGAAAGCTTAATCCATATCCCACCAAAGTGCCCTGCTCTGGCGGAAAACGGTCAACATAAAGTCGTGCCATTTTACGAAAGTTCTCACTACCTACTTTTTTTTCACACATAGGAAAGTTAGCTATCAATGCATCAACGCAGCCTTTGTAAAACCCGTTTCTATACACAGCTAATCTTTTAATGTGCGATGGATTTTCGCAAAAATGCTCCATTGCACCTGGATCGCCCGTTCGTAAATAGCGAGTAAAAGCATCAATATATTGATTGGTACTCATCAGCGAACCACTTCTTTATGAGATATATTTAAGCGACTTTGTAACTCGCTTTGATTCAAATAGTTTTGCGCAGTTTCTCGCTCGCTCATAAGCTCTTCAAACGATGGAATATTAGCATCTCGCTCAACAAGTACTGGCCGCTGACCAAATATCTCAATTGCTTGTTCCAGCAAATCCCATACAGGCGTTGCTACCGGTGCTGCATGGCTGTCTATCAATAATGACTGACCAAGAGCTGGATCAGGATCGTGCCCTGCAATATGAATTTCTCCAACAAGCTCAGCGGGGATCTGCTTTAAATAATCAAGCGCATCAATACCCGTGTTTTTACTACTGATATATAAGTTATTAATATCGATTAGTAAGCCACAACCAGAACGCTTAGCTGCCTCAACTAAAAACTGAGGTTCATCCATATCACTTATAAAATCTAAATAGTTACTTGGGTTTTCTACTAAAATTGACCGACCTATGCCCGTCTGGTAACAATCAATCCCATTAATTAAAGACTCAAGTGCATCTTGGGTGCGAGGTAAAGGCATTAAGTCTGCAAAATATTTGCCGTCAGACTTAGACCACACTGCATGTTCAGATACCAGTGCTGGTTGAAATTCATCAATCAACGCTTTCACTCGTTTAGCATGAGCAAGCATAGCTTTATGATCAGAGCCTAACGAACCACCAACACCATGAAAACTAATATCAAAATTTTCACGTACAGCTCTGAGATAATTTAATCGAGGACCACCTGCCACAAAATAATTTTCTGTATGCACTTCAAACCAAAGATTATTATTTGTAGATGGCAGCTCTACCTGTAAAGCTAAAATGTCGTCAAGATGTTCTGGTTTTAAACTAAGACCTGCACCTAATTGCTCCCCAGCAACAATGCACTGGGGAAAACCTGCTTTATTAACCTTCAAGCGAACCTTTACCATTAGGAGTTACAACTGATTCACATACACCTTTAGGTGCATATGTCCATGCGTTAGCTTGGAAGTCTGTAGTTGAAGTGCCTTCACAACTCGTTCCTGCACCTGCTTTACAATCATTTTCACCCGCTAAAGCAATACCAAAACATTTATCTTTACGACCGCGAACTTTATCACCAGCTACCCAGCCTTTAAATTGCTCTTGTACTTTTGCTGAAGCACCTTCTGCAACGGTTAATTGACTGTTTGGACCAGCTACTGCGCCTGCACTTAATACTGCTGCTGATGCGCCAATTAATAAAGCCGTAGTTAAATTTACTTTTTTCATTTGTATGCTCCTGATTAAAATATTTTTTCTTGTTTTATCAATGGATGCGAATAAACATTCACATTCTCATAAACAAGCACAATGGAGATAAGCAATATCGCCGTTTTATCAATTTAATAGACCTATCGTTGTTATAAAAACTTTCAGATTATTTGCTTACAACGAAAAAACAACTGTAAACAAGAAGTAAATATAGTGGACTAAGCAGTTAATACAAACATTAGAAAAGCTAACCTAATTGTTTTGATAATGAATAAGCTTGGAAAAGTTCATATTTAGTGGATTAGATGCATTGAGGCACTTTGTTTTGGTAATGATCTACAAATAGAAATTTACTTAACTGAGGAAGGATAAAAATATTATTTAAAGGCTCCTTATATTTACACCACTGTATACTCGCTAAATTAGCGCTTTTTAAGTAGGACTCGTAAACACCGTCATTATAATGTTATTTTCTGCAACGCTAAAATGTTGGACTACATGGCCATTATCAACGGTTGATTGCCTATAAAAAAAGCGCTACAAATAGGTAGCGCTGGCATTATTACTTAATGGTTGTTTATTTAAAGCTTAGGCTCTTTATTTAAAAGAAGCCGAGCGGATCTTCGCTGTAGCTCACTAATAGGTTTTTAGTTTGTTGGTAGTGCTCCAGTGCCAGTTTGTGCGTTTCGCGCCCTATTCCTGATTTTTTATAACCACCAAACGCAGCGTGTGCTGGGTACATGTGATAGCAGTTAGTCCACACTCGCCCTGCTTCTATTTTGCGACCCATACGATAAGCACGATTCATGTTTCTGCTCCACACACCTGCACCTAAACCAAACTCAGAGCTGTTGGCAAGCTCGAGTGCTTCGGCTTCATCTTTAAAGGTCGACATTGAAATAACAGGGCCAAAAATTTCTTCTTGGAACACACGCATATCGTTTGTGCCCTTTAATAACGTAGGTTGTATGTAGTAACCACCGTTTAAGTCATCACTTAGCTGCTCTACATTACCGCCAGTGAGTACTTCAGCGCCTTCTTTTTTGCCTATTTCAATGTAGCTCAGTATTTTATCAAATTGCGCTTTTGAAGCTTGTGCGCCAACCATAGTTTCGCTATCTAGCGGGTTTCCGCGTTTAATTTTTAAGGTACGTTCGAGTATTCGCTCAATAAACTGCTCGTAAATGTCTTCTTGAATAAACAGCCTTGATGGGCACGTACACACCTCGCCTTGGTTGAAGTAAGCAAGCACGGCGCCTTCAATAGCTTTGGATAAAAACGCATCGTCTTTTTCCATTACATCATTAAAAAATATATTAGGTGATTTACCACCGAGCTCGACCGTTGAAGGAATAATATTTTCAGCAGCGCATTTCAAAATATGTGAGCCCACAGGCGTTGAACCTGTAAATGCAATTTTAGCGATACGCTTGCTTGTTGCCAGTGCTTCACCCGCTTCTTTACCAAAGCCGTTTACTATATTTAATACGCCTGCAGGGAGTAAATCGCCAATTATCTCCATTAAAACTAAAATAGAAGCTGGTGTTTGCTCAGCCGGTTTTAAAATTACACAGTTACCTGCAGCAAGTGCTGGCGCTAGTTTCCAGGCGGCCATTAAAATAGGGAAGTTCCACGGAATAATTTGCCCAACAACCCCTAGTGGCTCATGAAAATGATACGCAACGGTGGTTGCGTCTATTTCACCTATAGTGCCGTCTTGCGATCGTAGGCACCCCGCAAAGTAGCGAAAGTGATCTGCCGCTAGCGGAATATCAGCAGCGAGTGTTTCACGAATTGCTTTACCGTTATCCCATGTTTCGGCAACAGCTAGTAACTCTAGGTTTTGCTCAATTCGGTCGGCTATTTTTAGCAGTATGTTACTTCGGTCGGTCACCGACGTTGTGCCCCATTGCTCTCGCACTGCATGCGCTTTGTCGAGAGCCAGCTCTATGTCGTCTTTGTCTGAACGCGGTATCTGGCAAAATACCTTACCGTTTACTGGGCTTATATTATCAAAGTATTGGCCATTTACAGGCTTTACCCACTCTCCGCCAATGTAGTTTCCGTATTGTTGTTTAAAGTTTACGAGTGCGCCGTCGCTACCTGGATTTGCATATATCATGTGTGTGCTCTCTTTATTGTTGTTAGCTAAAGGTCGAACATTTATATAAAACAAAATGCTTTATATTTAATCGACATTAAACTAACAAGCACCTAAAAACTTGATTAACTGTCCACAAAAGTTGTCTGTGAGTCCAAACTAATAAAAACCTAAAGGATTGATATGCACACATCTCAGTTAAACAAAAAACGCCAACAACTTGATGTATTAATAGAAAATAAAGTCACATTCGCTGCAGATAGCAGTGAGTTGAGTATTTACGACACGTATCAAAGCGCGCAAAAGGTGGCACTGCACTCAAACGAGCTGCTGTTTTGTGCCATGCTTAGCGGCAAAAAGGTAATGCACGTAGAAAGCAGCCAATACCATAAAGCATTTTTACCACACGAGTCGTTTGTATTAGCGCCAGAGCAAGGCGTATTAATTGATTTTCCACAAGCATCAATGCACGCCCCAACTACTTGTTTAGCGATTGAAATTAGCACCGACAAAATAACTAGCGTGGCGAATGCACTTAACATGCAGCAAAACTTTGCACACGATGGCTTATTTGAATATGTACCGCAGTTAGTGCATACCCAACATAATATTCAAACGCAGCAATTATTAGAGCGCATGGTGCATTTATTTAGCGAGCAAGGCGCACAGCGACATTACTTGATTGATTTGTCGTTAAACGAATTAATCACCCGTTTACTACAACAACAAAGCCGCGAGCTATTGCTGGCTAGCTGCGATAAGCCACGCCTTAAAACAAAAGTGAGCGACGCCCTGCTTTATATTGAAGAACACTTAAGTGAAACGCTCGACATAAATACCTTATGCAAAATAGCCTGCATGAGCCGCAGTAAGTTTTATCAGCAGTTTAAACTTGCATTTGGCACTAGCCCAGCCCTTTGGCAGCAACAATTAAGACTTAAAAAAGCGCGTGCTCAATTGCTACAAGGCCATGCAATTAGTAAAGTTTGCTTTGATGTTGGATTTAATAGCGCGAGCCACTTTAGTCGTTTATTTAAACAAACGTTTGGCATTGCGCCTAAAGAGTGTCGACATTAGCTCTAAAGGGGCATTACCTGAGTTGGCTGATATAATTTAAACGATTAAAACCCCATATTACGGGGCTTTAAATTAGAGTCATATTGTAGTGGTCAACTAATTTTGGCCACAGTTTTAGAATCTTGGTATCTAATCTCAGATTCATTTGGTGCTAAACCAGCATTATAATGATGCGGTCTAACATTGTTGTAATATCCATTGATA
>NZ_JADYXK010000036.1:0-32220 GCF_015864275.1 Pseudoalteromonas sp. NZS11_1 | reverse complement strand
TATCGAGAGCATTAGAAAGTTGCATAAAAAAATCCGAATTCTACAAAAGAATTCGGATTCTTACATACCTAGAAGATCGTTCAAGTGCTATTAACTAATTCTTAAATGATCGGCATTAGCCCTAAGGCTTACCTTTTATACATGCTAAAAACTAATTAAAACATGTATTGAACTGATACAGACGCTACATCCATATCTGGGTCAATATCGTCATCAAGTTTATAGCGTTCGTACTCTAAACGAAACTGTACATTTGTTGTAAGCGCGTATTCAATACCAGCGCCGTAAAATGCATCACCACCATCTGTAGACGCTGATACGCCACCTACTGGTAAATCTTGTGTGTAATCTGCATCCCATTCAAGCCAACCGCCTTTTGCATACACAGAAAAGCTTTCTGTTATAGGGTAGCCCAAACGTGCGGCAAGCGATACGCCATCAATTTCAGCTTTGCTGTCTATATCACTTACTTCATCAAAGTTTTGATAAGCAAGCTCTAAGCTTAAGTACTCGTTAAATTGTGCACCAACGTAACCCTTAAGCATTTGTGCATCGTCGTCAAAGTCAGTGTCGTTGTCACTGTCTTCAAATTCAAAAGAATATTGACCGTAACCGATACCAGTATAAATACGTGGAGAATCGAAATCAGAAAGGTCAGCGTGTGCTGCAGAGTTAAAACCCAGTGTTGCTAGTGCAATAGCTGAAAGAGAAAGTGTTTTAATCATTGAATAGCTCCTTTACAAAAAATAATCAAATGCTTGATTTCATTAATCAAACTTCAATTATCTACTTGCAGCGAGCGTGCCAATATTAAAATGGATTAAAAACACGCCTTAATTAATTCTTTTGTATTGGTTTTTACGGTGTTTAGCGTGTTTTATAATCAAAGTGAACTTTTGTGTAATTGAGTACTCCAAAATAAGTTGTATGTTTTACAAAGTATAATGAGTTTTTTACATAGCCTGACTTTATTTAAACTAGTAATTACACTGTATGAAGCAAGTTTTCTGTTTCAATTGCTATTTCTTTCATTTTTATCGCGTAATTTTCTAATTTAATATCTTCTTCTGTTACAGCTTTAAATGAAGGCACTTCTATTGGGTAGCCCGTTTCATCCATTGCAATAAAGCTGATAACACAATGATTTGTTTCAACCATATTTTGTGTTTTTGGATCGCCACAACGCACTTGTATAAATATTTGCATGCTACTTCTACCCGTATGGGCAATTTTAGCTTCTACTTCGACTATTTGACCCACTAAAATTGGGCGTCTAAATTTAACACCCGCAACCGAAACCGTTACGCAGTAGTGACCACTCCAACCCGCAGCACATGCATAGCCTGCTTGGTCAATCCATTTCATGACGGCCCCACCATGAACTTTACCACCAAAATTAACATCGGTAGGCTCTGCTAAAAAACGAAAAACAACTTTTGACGACGGCATAGATAACACTCTTATTATTAAAACTACTATTAGCATAACGTAAAAAAGGGGCCGAAGCCCCTGCAATTTAGGATATGTTTATAATTTATATGTAAAAAAAGTGATTATATGTGTATATAACGCATAATTTAGTTACATATTAGGGTAGTTTGGCCCACCCGCACCTTCTGGGGTTACCCAAGTAATGTTTTGGCTTGGGTCTTTAATATCGCAGGTTTTACAGTGCACACAGTTTTGGGCGTTAATAACAAACTCTTTATTGCCTGCTATTTCTTGTACTTCGTAAACGCCAGCAGGGCAATAACGCTGTGCTGGCTCATCAAATTTAACTAGATTTACGTTAATAGGAATTGAAGCATCTTTGAGCTTTAAATGACAAGGCTGTGATTCTTCGTGGTTAGTATTTGATAAAAACACACTTGAGAGTTTATCAAAGCTAAGGTGTCCATCTGGTTTTGGGTACGCTATTTTGTCAGCAGCGTTAGCATCAACAAGGGTCGAGTGATCGGGCGTATTATCTTTAAATGTAAATGGTAAACCGCCATTAAAAATATTTTGATCAAGCGTGTTATACGCACCACCTACAAACTTACCGAGCTTGTGCATTGCAGGGCCAAAGTTACGAGATTGATATAACTCTTTATATGCCCACGATTGCTCAAACGCAGTTTGATAATGAGTTAAATCGGTATTTGCCAACTCATTTTGCAATGCTTCAAAAATAGCTTCAGCGGCAACCATTCCCGATTTCATTGCAGTGTGATTACCTTTAATTTTTGCAAAATTAAGTGTGCCTGCATCGCACCCTATAATTAAGCCACCCGCAAAATGCATTTTTGGTAATGAATGCAAGCCACCTTTAGCAATAGCACGTGCGCCGTAAGCAATACGTTCGCCACCTTCTAGTACGTTTTTAAATACTGGATGGTGCTTCATTCGCTGAAACTCATCAAACGGGCTTAAATGTGGGTTCGAGTAATTTAAATCAATAATCAATCCAACAACAACTTGGTTGTTTTCACTGTGATACATAAATGCACCACCATTAGTATCGCCGCTAAGTGGCCAACCTGTACCATGAACAACTTTGCCAAGCTCATGCTTACTTTCATCAATTTGCCAAATTTCTTTAAAGCCTAAACCGTAATGCTGCGGCGATGAATCTGCATCAAGTGCAAACTCATTAATTAGCTGCTTACCTAAATGACCTCGGCAGCCTTCTGCAAATATAGTGTATTTTGCACGAAGCTCCATACCTGGCATGTAACCGTCTTTTTCATTACCGTCTTTGTCGACACCCATATCGCCAGTAATAATCCCTTTTACTGCTTTATCTTCAATTATTAAAGAGTGAGCACTAAACCCCGGGAATATCTCTACGCCTAAGCTTTCAGCTTGCTCAGCAAGCCATCGACATACATTACCCATAGATACAATGTAGTTACCATCATTATGAAATGTTTTTGGCGTAGCAAAGTGGGGGATTGATGTCGCTTTTTGCTCGTTATTAAACCAATAAATTTCATCGTTAGTTACTTTGGTTGTAACCGGTGCGCCAAGCTCTTGCCAATTTGGTAGCAGTTCATCCAAAGCTTTGGTTTCAAAAACAGCACCAGAGAGTACATGTGCGCCTACTTCGGAACCTTTTTCGACTACGCAAATCATGCACTCTTGTTGTTTTTCTTGTGCTAGTTGCGCGAGTTTAATTGCACTTGAAAGCCCCGCAGGGCCAGCGCCAACAATTACTACATCAAATTCCATGGTTTCACGTTCGACCATAATAACCTCTTTATCTATGACGGACTTATTCGAATGTTTACTACGCATTTAAATAAGGTGTACAGCCTATTTTTAACCTTGCAAATTAAACGTTACAGACTGTGAATAGTTAAAGGTTATTTTAGGTTGACGTTTACGTCAACAGGAAGTAGTCTAATTTCATAAAATAAATAAGTTGACGTGCACGTTACCTTGTAGGTTTAAATAATTATGGAGTTCCTATGAAAGTTCTCGTACCAATAAAAAGAGTGATTGATTACAACGTAAAAGCACGCGTTAAAAGTGATAACAGCGACGTGGATTTAACCAACGTAAAAATGGCAATGAACCCGTTTTGTGAAATTGCTATAGAAGAAGCAATCCGCCTTAAAGAAGCCGGTACAGCCAATGAAGTTGTTGCTGTTACTATTGGTCCTAAAGCATCGCAAGAGCAATTACGCACAGCACTAGCATTGGGCGCTGACAAAGCCATTCACATCGAAACCGATGAAAAGCTCGAGTCACTCCATATTGCAAAGCTACTCGCTAAAATTGTAGAGCAAGAATCTCCTGAACTTGTAATTTTAGGTAAACAGTCAATTGACTCAGATAATAATCAAACAGGTCAAATGCTAGCGGCTTTAACTAAACGTGGCCAAGGCACATTTGCATCCAAGGTTGTTATTGAAAATGGCAAAGTAAACGTGACCCGCGAAGTTGATGGGGGCCTGCAAACGGTAGCACTTAACTTACCAGCGGTTGTTACAACTGATTTACGCTTAAACGAGCCTCGTTACGCATCACTGCCAAATATTATGAAAGCCAAACGTAAGCCGCTTGAAGTAATAGCAGCTGATTCGCTTGGTGTTGATTTAAAACCGCGTATTCAATTAATAAGTGTAGAAGAGCCAGCTAAACGTACCGCAGGAATTATTGTTGAAGACGTTGCACAGCTTGTAGAAAAATTAAAAACAGAGGCAAAGGTGATTTAAATGAAAACACTCGTAATTGCAGAGCACGACAACGGTGCCTTAAAACCAGAAACCTCAAAAACTATTAACGCTGCAGTAAAAATGGGTTTTCCTGTTGATGTGCTTATTGCAGGGAACAGCCTAAGCGCAATGAGCTCACAAGTGGCCAGCATTGATGGCGTAGCTAATGTTTTAGTTGCCGATAATAGCGTTTATGAACATCAGTTAGCTGAGAGCATGACCGATTTAGTTTTATCGCTTAGCGACAACTACAGCCACATTGTTGCAAGTGCAACGACAACAGGTAAAAACTTTATGCCACGTGTTGCTGCGTTATTAGATGTTGCGCAAATTTCTGAAATTATCGCAGTAGTGGACGCCGATACATTTAAACGTCCAATTTACGCAGGTAATGCAATCGCAACGGTTAAATCACTCGACAGTAAAAAAGTAATTACCGTACGTGCCAGTAGCTTTGATTTACAAGGCGAGCAATCAGCAGCGGCTATAACAAGCATTGATACAGTGTCTGATTCGCAATTAAGTAGCTTTGTAAGTGTTGAACAAACAGAGTCTGAACGACCTGAACTTACAGCTGCCACTGTGGTTATATCGGGTGGTCGCGGTATGCAAAACGGTGAAAACTTTGCACTACTTAATGGTATTGCCGATAAATTGGGAGCAGCCATTGGTGCGTCGCGCGCAGCGGTTGATGCAGGCTTTGTACCTAACGACATGCAAGTAGGGCAAACAGGTAAAATTGTAGCGCCTAATTTATATATTGCAGTAGGTATTAGCGGTGCTATTCAGCATTTAGCCGGTATGAAAGACTCAAAAGTAATTGTCGCGATTAATAAAGACCCCGATGCACCTATTTTTCAAGTCGCAGATTACGGTTTAGTGGCTGACTTATTTGAAGTACTGCCACAGTTAGAGAGTGCTTTATAGCGCTTAATTAAGCAAAATTTATTCTGGTTGAAAGCCGTGGTGCTCTTTGAGTGCTGCGGCTTTTTTATTCGGTAAATTAAAGACACAAAAAAACCAGCCAATTGGCTGGTTTTTAGTATTTATAAACGGCTAACTTAGTATTAGTAAGTTGCGCTGCCTTTAGTACGAGGGAAGGCAATAACGTCACGTACGTTGCCCATACCTGTTACATAAGCAACTAAGCGTTCAAAGCCCAAACCAAAGCCTGAGTGCGGTACGCTACCGTATTTACGTAGATCGCGGTACCAGCTGTAATCTTCTTTGTTTAAGCCCATTTCTTCTAAGCGTGCATCAAGTACATCAAGGCGTTCTTCACGTTGTGAACCACCAATGATCTCACCAATACCGGGTGCTACAATGTCCATTGCGGCAACGGTCTTACCGTCTTCGTTTTGGCGCATGTAGAATGCTTTAATGTCACGTGGGTAGTTTTTAATAACTACCGGTGCTTTAAAGTGCTCTTCAGCTAAGTATCGCTCGTGCTCAGACTGTAAATCTACACCCCATTCAACAGCGTACTCAAACTTTTTACCACAGTTTTTAAGGATCTCTACTGCTTCAGTGTAATTTACCTGCGCGAAGTCTTTTTCTACAAATTCTTCCAAACGCGTAATTGCAGTTTTTTCTACACGTTGTGCAAAAAATTCCATGTCATCACGGCGTTCTTCAAGTACGGCTTTAAACACATACTTAAGCATATTTTCAGCAAGTTTTGCGATGTCTTCTAAATCAGCAAACGCAACTTCAGGCTCTACCATCCAAAATTCTGCAAGGTGACGAGATGTATTTGAATTCTCTGCACGGAATGTTGGGCCAAACGTGTAAATTTTTGACATTGCAGACGCGTAAGTTTCGCCATTTAACTGGCCAGATACAGTAAGGAATGCTTCTTTACCGAAGAAATCTTCGCTGTAATCAACTTCGCCTTTGTCTGTAAGCGGTAAGTTTTGCATATCAAGCGTAGACACACGGAACATTTCGCCAGCACCTTCACAGTCACTTGCCGTAATAATTGGCGTGCTGATCCAGTAAAAGCCTTGCTCGTGGTAAAAACGGTGAATAGCTTGTGCTAAACAGTTACGTACACGAGTTACCGCGCCAATCATATTTGTACGAGGGCGAAGGTGAGCGTGCTCACGTAAGTACTCAATGCTGTGGCGCTTTGCCGACATTGGGTATGAATCTGGGTTTTCTACCCAACCTAATACAGTCACTGTATTAGCTTGAATTTCGTAAGATTGACCTTGACCAGCAGATTGTACTAAAACACCAGTAACCGACACAGAACAACCGGCTGTTAAGCTAGTAACTTCATCATAATTATTCAGTGAATTAGGAACTACCGCTTGAATAGGATCAAAACACGAACCGTCATGAACGGCTAAAAATGAAATTCCTGCTTTTGAATCGCGGCGAGTACGGATCCAGCCCTTAATTGTTACTTGGCTGTCTACCGCAACATTGCCTTTTAATAGCTCTGAAATCGCTAAATGGCTCATCTTCACTCCAATGATATAAGTTGCCTAACTATTTTATTTTAACTGTGCGCAGCACTCGGGCATAAATTGCACATAAACGGCGCTGCACTTGAACCCTGTATCTTACCTAGTAAAGTTGAATAAAAAAACTATTGTGGGCAACTCTTTAAAAGTTTTTATGCATGCGGTTTATTTTTAAACAGTTTTTAGAGTTTAATTACTACTATTATGATTTGTTGCTCTTAAATTTAATGATTTTGTGGCATTATTAACAAACAAATCAAATTAATATTTATTCACACTTAAAAAATCGATGCTATGAAACAAGTTTTTATTTTACGAGGACTACCAGGAAGCGGTAAGTCTTACTACGCGCAAAGCCTTGCTGACGAATTAGGTGGAGTTGACGAAAGCCAATACCTAATCTGCTCAACTGATGATTACTTTATTAATGAGCAGGGCGAATATCATTTCGATAAATTTAAATTGTCGCAATTTCATAATTTAAATTTAGCGCGCTTTATAAATGCACTTGCTCAAGGTATGCCATTGGTAATTGTAGATAACACCAATATTAAAAAGTGGGAATTTATAGCTTACACTCAAGCTGCTGTTGCTTTAGGTTATCAAGTAAAAGAAGTGATAGTGGGTGAAGTGAAAGACAAATCAATGCAGCACTTATATGCTAAACGTAACTCGCATAATGTCCCGCTTAAAACAATAAGCAAAATGGCCTACATGTTTGAGTGGTAGTGCTAAATTTTAGGCAGCACGTCTAAATTATTTTGAGTTATAGCATCTAAATGAGCAGTGATTTTTTCATTGCTCCAATCTCACCAAGCTATATCTAGCAGCGTATTTATTGTTCTATCGTCAAATATAAAAAACCTACTTGAGGAAAACCTTCCATTGGTGAAGGATTATTGGGGTTTGGTCCGTTCATGGGGTTCCCTCTAATTAATTATGGACCTGTTACTTTTCAGCATACTTTTGTTTAATTGCTAAAATCTCTTCTTGAACTGCAAAAAAAGCATCCACTACTGCGGGGTCAAAGTGCTTCCCACTACCTTCTTTAATAATGGCAAATGTTTTTTCTTGTGAGAATGATTTTTTATAAGGACGTTTTGACGAGAGAGCATCAAATACATCAGCAATAGCAACTACGCGTGCTGCAATTGGAATTTCATTACCTTTTAAGCCATCAGGATAACCAGAGCCGTCCCATTTTTCATGATGTGAGCGGGCAATAATTTCACCGAGTTTAATAACCTCAGAATCAGAACCTGAAAGTATGCTGGCGCCTACAACGGTGTGCTGTTTCATTATTTCCCATTCTGCAGCATCTAATTGTCCTGCTTTAAGCAAAATATGGTCAGGTGTAGAAATCTTTCCGAGGTCATGCATCGACGCTGAAAATAAAATATTTTCAACTGTTCCCTCATCTAATCCTACACTGCGTGCAACGGCCTCAGAATACAAACTCATGCGTTGAATGTGCGCACCCGTTTCTTCATCTTTGTATTCAGCAGCTTTGGTTAGCCTATTAATTGTTTCTAGTGATGCGGCTTTAATGCTTTGCATTGCTTGCTTTAGTGATTCAGTTCTTTGAGCAACTTCAGCTTCTAATTGTTTCTGATAATTTGTTCTTAAATCGTTATAGTCTTTAATCTTAAGAAGGGACTTAACGCGCGATAATAGCTCGTTTTTATCTACAGGCTTTGTAATAAAATCATCGCAACCAGCATCAATCCCTTTTACTCGCTCTTTTGTCTCTCTTAAAGCAGTAATAAGGACGATAGGTAATAGCTTTAATAAAGCGTCTTCTCTAACTCGGCGTGTTACTTCAAAACCGTTCATACCGGGCATCATTATATCAAGTAAAATAAGGTCTACAGGTTGTTGTGCTAAGATATCTAATGCTTGTTGCCCGCCAGTCGCTGTTACTGTTTTATATCCCTTGGGTTCAAGATAAGCTTGCATGAGTTCAATATTTTGAAGGTTGTCATCTACAACCAAAATTAAAGGGCTATCTTTCATTAACTGTTCCTGTGTATCAAGGTTTAAATAATTGTAGTCATTACTTTATATATAAACTTATTTGTTGAGCAAACGTGCGTGTATTTATAGGCTTAGAAATATACGCACTGTTAGGTATACACAGTAATTGGTCTATATCTGCGGGTAAAACAGAAGCGGTAACAAAAACAATAGGAATATCTGCCGTTTCTTTTTCATCACGCAAAATTTTCGCAACCTCTGTTCCAGACATATCTGGGAGTTGGACATCTAATATAATAATTTTTGGAGTCTCACGCTTTATTGTTAAAAGCGCATCACTTGCATTCATAGCAGTGAATACTTCAAAATTTGCCATGAGTAAAAGATCTTCCTCTAGCAATAGGTTATTCGCATTATCATCAACTATAACTATTTTGGTTTTCATTATGCTTTACCACAGACTTTTGTTTAATTGGCAAAGTTATACGAACCGATGTGCCTTTATTAACACCTTCAGATTCAATAACAAACTCGCCTCCATGCAACTTTACTAGACTTTTTGCGATTGGCAGCCCAAGTCCTGTACCTTCTGTTAATCTAGAATAGGGGGTTTCTATACGGAAAAAACCTTCAAATATTTTTTCCATATTTTCAGCAGCAATACCTATACCCGTATCCCAAATTATTATTTCTATTTCTGTATCAGTATGTCGTGTTTTAACGCCAATTTGACCCTCATCGGGTGTAAATTTCACTGCATTTGAAAGCAAATTATAAAGTATCTGTTTAACCTTAAGGGAGTCAGCTTCAATTGGTGGCAAGTCATCAGCAATATCAAGACACATATTCAATTTTTTCTGGTTAGCTGTATCTGCTGTAAGCCCTGTAATTTCGTGCAATACTTGGCGTATCGGCAAATGAGAGATGGTGAGACTCATTTTCCCTGCTTCAATCTTTGCCATATCCAGTATTTCATTAATAAGTAACAGTAAATGTTTGCCGCTCACCAATACATTTTTAACATACTGTTTTTGTTTGTCATTTAAAGTGCCAAATGTCTCATCGTAAAGCACCTCAGAAAAACCATTAATAGAATTAAGCGGGGTTCTCAGTTCATGCGACATATTTGCTAAAAACTCTGATTTAACTCGAGCAGCACTTTCTAAGTCACTCGTTAGCACTTCTAGCTCTTTATTCGCTTTTACGAGTCCTTCTTGAATCGCGTTACGTTCAGTAATGTCCTCGATAGACAATAAAATAATACGATCTTTTGACTGAGTACGTTTAATTTGCCTTGCGTTGAGCAGCATTGTACGCCAGCCAATTGTTTTAAAATTGTGCTCAACTTTATAATCATCAAAGCTCGTTTTTTGAGGCAATATGGTTTCTAATAATTCACGAAGCTTGGGAATGTTCCATTGATTATTACCAAGGTTGTATATTAGTTTCCCGACTGTGTCTTTATGATTAGCGCGAAAAAACTCATAAAATGAGCGGCTTGCTGTAACTACTCTTAAATGTTGGTCTAAAACAATCAGTGGTTCTCGAACCGTGTTTACAATACTTTCGGAGTATTCTAAGAGTTCTTTCTTGGTACTTATTTTATTCACTATCTAGATCCTTTGTACCATTAAGGGCTGAACAACTTTATAAACGTTTAAAGGATAATTAAGGTTCAGCAATGCTTGAATATAGCCTTATTTTTATAATACGTTCGCTAAAAGCAATGCTTAATAATGTGTTTTAGTGTTTGCGTGTGGTTTTAACTAATATAAAAGACGTAACCAGATAAGTGATATCTGAGAGGAACTATTTAACATTAATCTTTGTTCAGTAAACAGCAACAGCTGATTAATAGCAAGAGGTTCATAATTTAACCTGCATATTATTGTTGTTTATTGACTATAGTGAATTTCTTAAAGGTAAAAAGTATTAGTTTTAAGCGAAATAGGGTTTTAACGGGGAACGTATTTAAACTGAATTTTGGGTCTAAATAGTAAGTATTGATGTAGGTATTAATGTTTAAATTAATGCCTACATCAATATTTTAATCAGTCTATAGATTTATAAACCGCTAATGGGTGCGAGGTACTTAGTGATACATGCACTTCGTCGCCAGGGTTTACAACAACTTCATGGCTTACTCGGCTAGTTACAACCGTAGAGCACGCAAGTTTTACAGCGCACAAGCGGCTGCCACCTTCAAAACGTACCCAAATTACTTCGCCGTTATTGCCAACACTGCTTTGTACAAGTAACACATCATCTGGTCGAAGTAGTACATCAACGTCGCCACTTTCACAGTCAACGCCATGAGCGGGAGCATTACCAATTGAGGTAGTGGCTTGTCCTTGGCTAAATTGGCCGCTAATAAAGCTGGCTTCACCTAAAAAGCGTGCCACAAAGCGATTATTTGGGGTACTAAAGCAGCGCTCGGGTGTATCGATTTGCTGAATTTTACCGCCTTTAAGCACACCAACACGATCGCCAACTGAGAGTGCTTCTTCTTGGTCGTGTGTTACCCAAATCGCCGGTACGCCAGCTGCTTTAAGTGCGTTTCTAATATCCCAACGAAGCATGTCTTTAAGGGCGGCATCTAAGTTTGAAAGCGGCTCATCAAGCAATACAAAATCAGGTTGGTGGGCAAGGGTGCGCGCAAGTGCAACACGTTGCTTTTGTCCGCCAGAAAGCGTTGCTGGTTTTTTATCTCTAAAATCGCTCAGTCCAAGTAGGTTTATCCAATACTCGGCAGGGGCTGTATCTTTTAATCTAAAGCAAATATTTTGCTGTACGGTTAAGTGCGGAAATAACGCAAAATCTTGAAAAACCATACCTACACTGCGTTTTTCAGGAGGTATTGTTAATTTGGGTGTAGCGCGCCATTTACCCGTGTTTATTATGCCTTCGCTAATAGGTATAAGGCCAGCAAGGGCTTGTAAAATTGTACTTTTACCACAACCTGTTGGCCCTACAAGCATAAGGATTTCGTTTTCACCCAGCGATAAGTTTAAATCGCTTACTACGCGGTTACTGCCATAATCTATAGACAACTGACTTACAGATAGCATTGTTTCTTAAATCCTTAATGTTCAAACTGGTTGCGTTTTTCGCCAGACATCATAATAGCTAACCCGCAGGCAGATATCACTACTAACAATAATCCAGGAATAGCGGCGCGACCAAAATAGCCCGCTTCGTATACACGCCATAAATAGGTAGAGAGGGTTTCAAACCCTGTTGGGCCAAGTAATAGCGTGGCTTCTAGTTCGCGCATTGACTCTAAAAACACCAGTGCTGCACCGGCAATAATACCGCGCATTGTTAAAGGCAGTGTTATACGAGTAAATACTTCACGTGGGCTTGCCCCTAATACGCGCGCAGACTTTACTAAGCTTGGGTCTAAGTGTTCGGTGCTTGTTCTAACAGAGCCCACAGCAAGTGGTAAAAATCGCAGCATATAAGCAATAATAAGCAATCCCAGTGTTTGATATAAAAACGGTAACTGCAAACCACCGTAAACAAGCGCTGTGCCCATTACTATACCCGGAATACCAAAACCAAAGTAAGTAACACGTTCCATTATACGACCCGCTTTTCCACTCAGTGCGGCATGTGCAACGGGGATCGCAACGATAACGGCTACAATTGCCGCAATACCCGATGCATACGTAGAGTTCCACGCAATATTAAAATCAAATGAGCTAAAACCATCACGAGCTAACCAAAGCGAAAATATAGCCAAAGGCAAGCCAATAGCGAGCAGTAAAACAGGTGCAAATGTAATAAATATTGCACTTAACTGTAGTTTGCTTGGGAATAAAATTAACGGGCGACCTTGGCGCTCAGGGGCTGTTTTTATTTGTGATTCAACTAAAAGTAAAAAGCCAACAATAACCATCAGTTGAAGCGAAAGCATGGCTGCGCGCCCTAACGCAAAAGCGTTGTATTCAACGTAAATTACGCGGGTAAACGTATCTAAGCGCATCATTGCGGGCGTGCCAAAGTCTGATAATGTATAAAGGGCGACTAACAAAGAGCCTGCTGCAATACCGTTAACTACGCGCGGTAATATAACTTTAAATATACTTTGCGTCATCGACATACCCAGCGTTCGTGCAGCATTAACCATGCTTGCATCAAGGCTTAGTAGGGATGAGCGAGTTGTCATCATTACAAACGGGAAAGTATAAAGCGTCATTACAATGGCGGCACCTGTTAGGCCATACATTGATGGTGTTTCTATTCCTGTTAAGGTGTTTATTTCGCCACCGGGGCCAAAAGCAGCATAAAGTGTAAACGCGCCAATATAACTGGGGATTGCCAGCGGCGCCGCAAATACAACTAGCCAGAGTTTTTTAAATGGCAAATGCACATACGCGCTAATAAACGCCAGTGGCACACCAATTAAAATAGATCCGAGTACCGTCAAACCCATTAACGATAACGTGTTGCCTAAAATTTGAAGATTGTGGGTGTCAAATACTGAGCTTGCATCGCTTGCAAGCACTATTAATACATAAACAGGGGTAAGCGCAACAAGCGCTGCAAGCAGCGCCATTGGATAAGAGGCAGGTATTCTCATTACAATACGCCGCTGCTACGCATCAAATCTATAGTAGGGCGTAAATCAGCAAGCTGTGTTAAATCTACTTTAGGTGGAGAAATATTAGCAAGTGATGGTAGACCCTCAGGTTGGGTAATACCATTTACTAACGGAATTTCGTACGCTTCACTGGCTAAGTAACCTTGTACTTCTTTACTAAGTAAGTAACGCATAAAGTTAGTAGCAAGCGGATCGTCGTTAAGGGCTAATACACCCGATGCATTAACTAAACAGCCCGCATCATTTTGTGTAAATGCTAAATCAAGCTTGGCATCAGGCTTGCCTGATTTTAAACGCAATGTGTAATAATGATTAGCAAAACCAATATCAACTTCACCGCGTTCAACGCCCATAACAACACCTAATTCACCAGCGTATGTTTTAGCACGTTTTTTAATCTTTTTAAGCCACTTAGCAGTTTTGTCGTCGCCTTCTAAAATTCGCATTGCGGTTACAAATGATTGAAAAGAAGCGTAGGCGGGCGCCCAGCCAATACTTAAATCGCTGTCGGCAATTTCCATAATACTTGTTGGAATTTGATCTTTGGTCAAACGTGACGTGTTATATGGCAATGTACGAATGCGGCCAGTTACAGGTGCCCACTCTTTATATCTAAATTGTGGTTGTAACTGAGCAGATAAATCACCTGGGATAGGTTGTGCAAGACCTGCATCGGTTACCAAACCTATAGCGCCTGAATCAACCGCCCAAAATAAATCAGCGCGGCGAACACCGGCTTTAGCTTCTGCAACAATCGTATTTGCTAAAGCAGCAGTAGGACCTCGGCGTATACCGAGCTTAAAGTCTGGATTTTTTTTCTGGATTGCTTGCAATACGTTTTCATACAAACCACCTTCGCCTCGGCCTAAATAAAGGGTTAACTCGCCTTTAAGCTTTGGTAAATCATCAACAGAAACTGGGTTTGCTATATCAGCGGCTAGCGCACGAGAAAGAGGCAGTGGCAATGAGCCAACCACCCCTAACGCAGCTAGGCCTTGAATAAAGGTCCTACGCTTCACTTAAAATACATCCTTACGGGCTTTTTCGGCTTTTTCTATTAAAACCTTAGCGCGGTCTAATTTTGTTTGCATATCACTGATCACATCGCGTACTTCATCGACGCTTTTGCTGTTTTTAATTGCTAGTGGCAGTGTTACGTTAAAGTCTTTTTCCAGCACTTCAACTAGGTTAGCGTCTTGCTCAATAAGTGTACCTTCAACGCCTTCAAACAGGTGCAGATAAGTATCGTGAACAATTTCAGTTGCTTCGTCTTGTAAACGCTCAGCAAATTTAGCTACTACACGGTCTAATTTGTGCTTAATTTCATCAATTGTGGCACTTTGTGTCATTTCTTTTGTAGCGGTTGCTTTTACAGTGTCTAACAAGCCTTTTTGCTGGAATTTTGCAGCAAGCTTAACAGCCCCAAGGCCTTGCCACAAGGCTATGTTCATCGCTTTTTGTTGTTTACGAACTTCCTCAGCAGGCTGTTTATTATCAATGGCCATTTTTACGCCATAAAGACCCTGCCAAATAGAAGCGTATACCGGTACGAAGTTAGTTTCTATTGCGCTGTGAAACTTAACTGACTCCCAGTATTCAATTAAATCATCAGTTTTTACAGCTTTTGCGCCTTTAGTGTCGTAGTCGCTTACCATGGTATCAACTTTGCCTACCATCCATTCTACTTCTTCTGCGTAACTTTTAAGGTTAGCTTGAAGATGATTAACATGCTCGCCAATAGGGCCGTTAGCTAATACTGGTTGAGCCATAAACGCCGAGGCTAGTAAAAGGCTTGCACCTAAAGTTTTGGCTGGTTTAAATAGTAATTTCATAGCAAAGAAGTCCAAAAAGGTAATTGTAAATGATAGACATTATCATATAGCTAATAGTTAACGAGATCAATAACCACAAACTCGCTTAATAGATAAAAACACTAAATGTAGCGGTAGGTTACAGTAAATAGCGCTATAACCTGTATTAAGGCTAGTAATTGAGACCGGCTATTAAGCGTAATGCTTGCCTTTAATGGCATTGTAAATGGCATCACACAGTGTTTTTATACTGGTGTCGTCACTTATATACGGTGGCATAAGGTAAATTAGTTTACCGAATGGACGTATCCATACGCCTTGCTCTACAAAATAAGCCTGAATTTTAGCAACATCAACATTGCCAGCAGCCTCGTTTAGCTCAACAACACCAATAGCACCTAAGGTACGCACATTGGCAACCGCATCTAGTTCACTGCATTTATTAAGTTGTTGTAGTTGGGTATTTATTTGCTTTATTCGTTGTTGCCAGTTTTGCTCAAGTAATAAATCAATACTTGCGCAGGCCGCAGCACAGGCAAGCGGGTTGCCCATAAACGTAGGGCCGTGCATTAAAACACCTGCTTCACCTTCGCTTATGCCAATGGCTATTTTATCACTTGTTATAGTGGCCGATAGCGTCATTGATCCGCCAGTTAATGCTTTACCAATACACATTATATCGGGCTCTATATTGGCGTGCTCTACAGCAAATAATTTACCTGTACGGCCAAAGCCAGTGGCTATTTCGTCGCAAATTAGCAGTACATTATATTGGGTGCACAATTTACGAACGCAGGCTAAATAATCAGGGTGATAAAAGTTCATCCCACCCGCGTTTTGTACAATAGGCTCAATGATAAAGGCGGCTACTTGGCTGTGGTTTGCTTTAAAGTATTCTTCAAGCTCTTTGGCTTCAGCTTGGTTAAACTCGCTATCAAATTTACTAACCGGTGCAGGTACAAAAACGTGTTCAGGTAAAAAGCCTGAATATAAACTATGCATTGAGTTAACGGGGTCGCATACGCTCATGGCTGCAAAGGTGTCGCCATGGTAGCCCTTGTAAGGCGTCATTAATTTTTGTTTTGTTGTAATGCCTTGGCTTAACCAATACTGCAGCGCCATTTTTATTGCTACTTCAACACTTACCGATCCGCTGTCGGCTAAAAACACTTTAGTTAAACTCGGCGGCGTTATATTTACTATTTTTTTGCAAAGCTCTACCGCGCTGTTATGTGTAATACCGCCAAACATAATGTGGCTCATATTATTAATTTGCTCAATCATGGCGTTATTTATAACAGGGTGGTTATAGCCATGTATTGCGCTCCACCACGAGGCCATGCCATCGATTAATTGCTCGCCAGTTTCAAGGTGAATAATGTTGTGATTTGCATGTGTAACGGGATATACCGGAATTGGCTTAGTCATAGATGTATATGGATGCCAAATGTGCTCACGATCAAAATCAAGGTCAATCGCATTCTTTTTAATCATATGTAAACTTTAACTTGGTGGGCTTCGTTGACAATGGTACTTCAACTCGTAGACTAAGCCAATATCACCGTTGAGAAAAAATAAGAGAGTATTATGGAACTTGCACCTGTTCGTCACAATTGGACCCACGCTGAAGTTAAAGCATTATTTGAAATGCCATTTAACGATTTACTTTTTAAAGCCGCATCGGTTCACCGTGCTAATTTTAATCCCAATGAAGTGCAAATTTCTACGTTGTTATCAATTAAAACAGGCGCTTGCCCAGAAGATTGTAAATATTGCCCGCAGTCGGGGCACTACCGTACTGATTTAGAGCGCGAACGCTTAATAGAAGTAGAAAAAGTAGTAGAGCAAGCACGCCTAGCAAAACAAAAAGGCGCAACGCGTTTTTGTATGGGCGCAGCATGGTCAGATCCAAAAGACAGAGACATGCCATACATTTCGCAAATGGTTAAAGAAGTAAAAGAGCTAGGCCTTGAAACCTGTATGACACTGGGTAAACTCACAAACGAAAAAGCCCATGAACTTAGAGACGCAGGGCTTGATTACTACAATCACAACCTCGATACATCACCTGAATATTACGAGCAAATTATATCAACCCGCACTTTTCAAGATAGATTAAACACCATTGATCACGTACGCGATGCCGGTATGAAAGTATGTTCGGGCGGTATTGTTGGTATGGGCGAGCAAGCAAGTGACCGCTACGGGCTACTTATGCAGCTCGCTAACTTGCCACAACAGCCAGAAAGCGTGCCTATTAATATGCTTGTAAAAGTTAAAGGCACACCGCTTGAAAACATAGACGATTTAGATCACTTTGAATTTGTGCGTACCATTGCAACAGCCCGTATTATGATGCCACATAGCTATGTGCGTTTATCGGCAGGGCGTAACGCCATGAACGAGCAAATGCAATCAATGTGCTTTTTTGCAGGCGCTAACTCAATATTTTATGGCGATAAACTTCTTACCACCGAAAACCCAGACGCTGATGCCGATATGAACTTAATTAAAAAATTAGGCATGAACCCCGAAACGCGTCACGACTATTCAGACGAAGCAGTAGAAGCCTCGCTTTCATCGCAAGTGGCTGACAAAGCAACGTCTGAATTGTTTTACGAAGCATAGGCTTTTTATAACTATGCCTTTTGATTTTATAAACACGCATCTGCAGGCACGCCTGCAAGATGCGCTGCTTCGTAAACGTCACGTAATGCAACACGCTACAGCGCGTACTATAACGGTTAATAATAAAACCTATCTTAATTTTGCCAGTAACGATTACTTAGGCTTTGGAGATGTGGCTGTTAACCTTAATAACTCCCAAGCATTAGGGAGTCACAGCTCCGCATTGGTTACAGGTTATCAGGCGCAGCAAAAAGCGCTCGAACACTACTTATGCGAGCAATTTGGTTATGGCGCAGGCATGTTGTTTAGCTCAGGGTTTAGTGCTAATAGCAGCGTAATTAAAGCGTTGTTTCAAGATAAAGCGGCTGCGCAAAACAGCGCAATTTTTCAAGATAAGTTAAATCATGCAAGCTTGATTGACGGTGCTCTGCATTGTAACGCGGCATTAGTGCGTTTTAATCACAACGACATGAACCATTTACGTTCACGGCTCGAAAAATCAAAAGCGCAAAACAAGCTAATTATAAGCGAAGGCGTGTTTTCGATGGATGGCGATACCGCGCCTCTTAAAGAATTACTCGCACTTGCAAAACAGCACAGCGCATGGCTAATGATTGACGACGCACACGGCTTTGGTGCTTTAGGAAAAACCGGTTTGGGCAGTTGCGAAGCGTTTATTACTCAAACGCTGCCAGATATATTAGTCATTACCTTTGGTAAAGCAGTGGCTAGTAGTGGCGCGTGTGTATTAGGCAGTAAACAGTTTATTAATTACATGCTGCAATTTAATCGCGATTACACGTATTCAACTGCTATGTCGCCGCTTATGGCAAGCCACACACTTGCGCGTATTAAAAGCATAAAAACAGCTGATGATAAACGCGATAAGCTAAATGCCAATATTGCATTATTTAAGCAACTCGCTAAAAGCCATAATATTGCTGTAATGGAGTCAAACACAGCCATACAGCCCATTGTATTAGGCTGCGCTGAGCAAACGTTGCAAGCGGCAGATAAACTTAAACAACAGGGTATTTGGCTTACTGCAATTAGGCCGCCGACGGTTGCAAATAACACCTCACGTTTACGCATTACTTTAACCGCCGCACATACCGAGCAAGACATAACGCACTTAGTTAAGCATTTAGTAGGTGCAATAGCATGACTGCTCAGCCAGTATTAAAAACAGATCTAGTGCAAACACAACTTGTAAAACCGTGCCTAGTAAGTAGCGATTCAAATAAAGAATTAAATAAGGAGCCAAATCGAGAGCTAAACAAGGAGCTTAAAAAGTCTACACAAAGTAAATTTTCAAAGGCGGCAGCGCGTTATAACACCCATGCAAATGTTCAAAAACATGCTGGGATCGATCTATTTTCTCTCATAAAACTAGGTATTAATAAAAATAAGCTTTGTGTTGATTTAGGCGCAGGGCCACTTGTTAATACGCATACCTTACAAAGTATGTTTGCAAGCGTTATTGCCATGGATTTGAGCATAAACATGCTGCAAAGTAGTAATTTAACCACACCTAAAATATGTGCCGATATGGATAACTTACCGCTGCAAGCAAACAGTGTTGATGTTATTTACAGTAACTTTGCAGTGCAGTGGTCTGCTAATTTTTCGGCTTTAATGCAATCGCTTTACAGCATATTAAAACCAGGCGGGCAGGCGTACATAAGCACTGTGGTAGAGGGCTCACTTAACGAAATAAAAACAGCCTTTGCAGCGCTTGATTCTAACAGCCACATAAATACTTTTAATAGTGAGCTGTATATAAACCAATCAGTCCAAAATGCAGGGTTTACTATTAACAGCGCTAAAAAGCGTATTTATACCGATGAATATATAACACCTTTAAAAGCTATTGCTTCAATTAAGGCTATAGGTGCAACTACGCAAAATCATACCAATACACGCCAAGGGCTACTTACTAAATCGGCGCTACAAAAAGTATGCAGTGCGTATCCGCTTATAAATAACAAAGCATGTGTGTCTTATCATGTGGTGCTGTTATCATTAGAAAAACACTAAATAAGCCCAAAGATATTAAAGGCAACGCATGAAAGAATTTTTTATAACAGGCACCGACACCGATGCCGGAAAAACCCACGTTACCAGTTTGCTATTAAAGTTACTTGCCCAACACAAAAAACAAGCCATTGGCTTTAAACCTCTTGCTGCTGGCTGCGAAATGGCGTTCGATCAACTAGTAAATGCCGATGCTCTAATACTAATGGAAAGCGCAACAGTCAGCGCTAAATACGACGTAGTAAATCCGTTTGCGTTTGCACCCCCTATTGCGCCGCACATAGCCGCTGAGCAAGTTGGGGTTAGTATTACTATTGATAAACTAAGTGATGCTTATAAAGGTGTAAAACAACAGGGCGCTAATTACATACTTACCGAAGGCGCTGGTGGCTGGGCGTTACCTATTAACAAAAACGATTATTTATACGACTGGGTTAAAGCAGAAAAAATGCCGGTAATACTCGTTGTTGGTATGAAATTAGGTTGCTTAAATCATGCGTTACTAACCGCTGCGCATATGCAAAGTATGGGTATAAACTGCGTTGGCTGGATTGCAAACCAAGTTGATAAAAACATGGACGAGTATCAAGCAAACCTTGATTCACTCAAAGCACGTTTACCGTTCCCAATACTTGCTATAAGCCCATACAGCGAGCAAACTCCTAAGTTACAAATATACAAAAGCTTGCTTAGTGCATTATCTATAAACACTTAAGTGGTTTAAAAAGATTTACTTTTTTAGGTAAATCTTGAAATAGTCAGCCTTAGTACACATATAAACATTTATAAATACATAGCTTGCTTAAAGACAATGTTACTAAGTTACTAAGGACATAACGACTATATGACGCACCCATTTATTGAAAGCTACGCCCCAGATGCGCACGTAAGCGCTGAGCCAAAAGCACTAAACTATGGCTTACCTAAAAAACGCGTAGGTATAATAGGTGGAGGCACAGCTGGCGCCACAATAGCCATTAGGCTTGCTGCGTTAGGGTTAGAAACTTATGTACTTGAAAAGAAAAAGTCGTTAATTGATGGCCCTCCAATGTGCCATTTGCATGCAGGTGGCAACTTATACCGTGAAATATCCGATGAAGACTGCATAGATTTACTCAAGCAATGTATAGACATTGCGCGCCTTTATCCTCACACCATCGATGTTCGCCCCACAGTATTTGCCGTACCCAAGCGCGATGACGAAGCACCAGAGGATTTATTTCCGCGTTTAAATAAATTAGTAAAAGCCTACAGCGAGCTTATTGAGCAAGACAGCGCTAATAAAGTATTAGGCGAGCCAGAGCATTATTATCAGTTATATAGTCGCGCACAAATGCTAAAGCTTGCTAAGCAAAAACAAGTAATCAAGCCAACGTCGTTAGATGAGTGGATGATACCCGTCGCTAAGCATTTAGATTTAGATAAGCTAAAGTTTCCGCTTATTATTGCACAAGAATATGGTTGGAATATATTTCGTTTATCGGCCAGTGCTCAACTCGCGCTTGCCGAGTATAAACGTGCACACGTTTTAACCAGCACCAGCGTTAAAAATGTATCGCCAGTTATAAATACCAATAAAGATAAGCAAACACATAAGTGGCGCATTGAATATCAATCAGAGCCAAATCTTAACACGCAAACTGATTCACAAGCCGATACACAAACCATTGAGGTAGATTACCTAATTAACGCGTGTGGTTTTCAAACCGGTATTATTGATGACTTGGTTGGCGTAGATGTTAAACGTATGGTTGAATTTAAAGCCTCTTACATCACTCATTGGCAAGGTGCTGGTGGGCAAATACCCGAAATTATTATTTACGGTAACCGTGGCACACCAGAGGGCATGGCGCAGCTAACGCCTTACCCAAATGGATATTTTCAAATACACGGCATGACCAACGACATTACGTTATTTAATGATGGCTTAGCTGATGCAACACCAATGAGTGCTCAACCTAAACTCCCCGATAAATACCTGCACTATATTAAAGATGGGTGGGACAAAACAGCATTGAAAACACGCACCCAAACAGCAATTGATTATGTAGCCGAGTTTGTACCTGCGTTTAAAAGTGCTAATACACAAAATAATGCCTTGTTTGGCGGGCAACAAATCCCAGGGGATGACGACACTTTGCGCGTAGCCGATGTTAGTTTATATTCTGATATTAGTTACGCACGAGCCGAAAATGTTAAAGCATCATCAGCGTTAATAGCTGCAGATCAAATAGTGTCTGAGTTTATAAAATTGGGAATAATAAGCAGTGATCCTGCTGTAAATCATCACCGCAGTACCCACCAATGGTCGTATCTTAAACATAATAGTGGCGAAAAAATTGGCGAAGTTGCACGCATATTGGCACACGAGCGTGGTTTTCCAATTGATATGGCAGAACTAAATAACAGCTTGTAATAAGCTAATTTAAAAAGAAACTTTAGTCTTAAACTTGCTGTAAAACGCTTCTTAAAAAAATTATCAATAAACACATAAATAACACTTGTGTTATGACATAGTTTGTCACAAAATAGCGCTAACGTTATGACATAGTGTGTCATAACGCAGTGATTGCTTTAACCTAATTTAATTTTATGTTCGGTGATCAAACCTATTTTTGTGAGGACAATATGAAACGTATATTTTTGTTTTTATTAACTAACCTAGCGGTTATGTTGGTATTAGGTGTAGTGCTTTCAATAATAATGAGCGCGCTGGGCTTAAGTCATCGTAGCCTAGGCGGAATTTTACTTATAGCCACCGTATTTGGTTTTGGTGGATCGTTTATTTCGTTATTTATGTCGAAATGGATCGCTAAAAAATCAACAGGCGCGTATGTAATTACGCAGCCTCGAAACGAAACCGAACATTGGCTTGTACAAACGGTATCTGCGCAAGCACAAAAAGCAGGTATTAAAATGCCAGAAGTGGCTATTTACGACAGCCCAGAAATGAATGCGTTTGCAACGGGCCCTAGTAAAAACAACTCATTAGTGGCAGTAAGCACAGGCTTAATGCACAACATGACCAAAGATCAGGCCGAAGCCGTACTTGCCCACGAAGTATCGCACGTGGCTAACGGCGACATGGTAACGCTTACCCTAATACAAGGCGTGGTAAACACCTTTGTAATATTTGCTGCAAAAGTACTTGCAGGCATAGTAGATAACTTTATTAATAGCGATGAAGAAGAGGGTGGTAGTAGTTGGACATACTTCTTATTCGATATGTTATTCCAAGTATTATTTGGTGTGCTAGCAAGCATAGTAGTGGCAAGTTACAGCCGTAAACGTGAATTTGCAGCCGACAGCGGCGCAGCAAAACTAGTTGGTGCCGATAAAATGCGATCAGCCCTTGAGCGTTTAAAGCAAAACCATCCTTCGCAATTAGAAGGCTCAATGATGGCCTTTGGTATTGCAAGTGGGAAAGGTGTTGCTGAGTTGTTTTCGTCGCACCCACCGCTTGATGCTCGAATCGACGCACTTCGTAAGTAATTATGTAAATTAGTTAATATACTAAGCCAGCTTAATCGCTGGCTTTTTTATGTTTACGCAAAATGCTAAAAACAACAGCACTGTTTGTATATACAGTTGTTTTTAATGCCAGCTAAAATCGCTACTTATTTAGGCTATATGTGTTTACGGAGTTACTATGTATGAGTAAACTAAAATACCTTAAAGCCAGCAATACTACTGGTTTTAATACTTAACATTTAATACTTAACATTTAATACTTAACAAGGATGCTTATTGTAGTGGAAAAGATGCAGCAAACTAAAGAATGCATTATGTGTTTTAGCGCTATAGATTCACGCGCTAAAAAATGCCCGCAATGCACCTCACTTCAAGCTAAATATTCTAACTTAGAAAACAATCCCATTATTATTGGTGCATTGGCCTTAATTATTGTTGGTATTTTTGGGTTTATTTTTTATCAAAATATATATGTAGCAGGGCTTGAAGAACAAGCACAAAAAAACCTAACTGCTAATGTAAACCAAATAAGCACTAAAAATGAAACCGATGGTTTGTATGTTGCCTGTATAGGGCAAATAAAAAATGAATCAGATTTTTCGTTTAAAAATATAAAGTTTAAGATCGATTTTTTAACAAATCAAAACGCACTAGTCGATACGCTATCAATAACCGACGAAGACCTAATTCTACAGCCTAATGACTCAACAAACTTTAGAGTAAGAGGGATAGCCCAAAAGTCTGCTAATAGTTATAACAAGTGCCAAGTAACAATAACCGATGCTTGGGCCTATGAATAGCTAATAATTTAAAATTTTTTAGGTTTTGTTACCTCTCGAAATAGTGAGGTAACAAAACCTAGTAGCAATAAGATTGATAATTAATTGCGAGTATGGACTGTTCTATACCTATTTAGCTGCGCAGGTTCTCATTATGCTTAGCCAATTAGGAATGTTTGAGTTACCTATTTCTCCCATTCCATACGCATTAACTGTAGTTTTATCATTTGTTACTTTCAAAACTTCAATAAATAAGTAGTAATAGTTATCATAACTCACGGTTATTTCAGCAACTCCCAAGTCCGAATATATATTGGTATAAGTAGCATTTGAGAAGTTAATCTTTTGTTTTTCTGCTTTCTCGTCCCAACACTTAACAAGAGCCTGATAGTTAGCGTTAAAAGTTAAATTATCTTCCCTTATATCAGGAGAGTAGCGAAGGGCATCCTTATTATCTCTTGGAATGGTCACCATCGAACTACAACCTCCGAGAAAGATTGCGAATAGAATTACTACTTTTAACATTTTTACTTCCCTTATATTTTTATCCATGAATTTAGCCCAACATTAAAGTAAAAATATTAGGCTTCAGTTAGTTATAAAACTATAGCAGCTCATTATTACTGAGAAAGAATAATTTCAGTAATTCCCTCAGCAGAGAGTATTTCAATCCAGTAGCCATCAGGATCTTTAATAAAGGCTAAGCCTTTCATTGAGCCATCATCTGGTTTTTTTACAAACTCTACATCGTATTTTGCAAAGCGCTCACAGGCCTCGTAAACATCCGGCACGCTAATACCAATATGGCCAAAGCCTTTAGGTTCTTGATTACCGCTGTGGTATCCCTCAAAACTGTCATCGTTTTCAGTGCCCCAATTATGGGTTAACTCAATCAACGCAGGGCGATGAAACACCCATTCAGCTTTTGCCTTATCATCGCCTTCTGGCAACTCTTGTTCGTAGCCTAAAAAGTAAAGCGTAAATTTCATACCAGGAAAGTCATACTTACCTAAAAGCTTCATCCCCAATACATTTTGATAAAATTCTAAAGACGGCTTTGGATCTTTAATACGCAACATAGTTTGCTGCATCACATAGCCTTGCGTGGCTTGTTCAATTTGCTCTGGAGATTCGTTATAGCTAGACATGGTGATCCTTACTGAAAATAATAAAGCGGAATAATATTTATTGACCCATCATAATCAACCGTAAGGTAAATTTAAACAGCTTTAAGTTATTCAAGAGTAATTCTACGTGTAAGAAGTAAATTTAATATAGTAAAGTGAAACTCTTCGATTTAACTTTTAAAGTAGTAACTTTTAGTTACTTATATTCAAAGGAGAAGGTATGAAAACACTAAATATTATTTTTGGACTCGCATTACTCTTTGCTATTACAAATGCTAACGCAGTAGAGGGACTAATTTCAGTAAAAAGCCCATTAAGCGCTAAAGCCACTATGGATAAGTTTGAGAATTTGGCAAAACAAAAAGGGCTAAATATATTTGCACGAATAGATCACGCTGCTGGTGCTAAAAAAGTAGAACAGCAACTACGCCCAACAGAGGTTCTTATATTTGGTAACCCCAAAGGCGGCACACCTCTTATGCAGTGCGCACAAACAATAGGTATTGATTTACCGCTAAAAGCACTGGTATGGGAAGACGCACAATCGCAGGTATGGTTAAGTTATAACGATCCTGCTCATATAGCTGCGCGCCATAACGTACCAAACTGTTTAGTTGCTACAAAATTAAGTAAAGTATTAGCAGCACTCGCAGATAAAACTGTTGGACCATAAAACTAACTTTAAACAATGCATTAGCTAAATTAAGGATGATTTTGAAACAATCTTCAATCGTATTTTTAGCCGTAGTAAGCCTGTTTTTACAGGCTTTTTTGCTAATCTCGCTAATTAGTTTTTTTACTGGTATTTATAATGCTTATGCAGCATTTGCTGGTGGCGATCCTAAATTAATAGCAGGGCATATTTCATCAGGTATTGTAATTTCGTTAATACAAATTGCACCAGCAATACTTGGCTATTTTATAAGTTACATGTTGATTAAAAATAAACGCGTAAATGACTTTGCATTGCTTAAATCTGCTTTAAAGTTTTATGCATATCTATGGCTTTTATTTATCCCCATTGGTACGATTTTAGGTGCAAAGCTATTAACTCAATTAAAGAAGGGTTAAATTTAATAGCGGCTTTAAAAATAAAGGAGTAAGCATGTTTTTTGATGATGTTCAGGGGTTAGTGCGCGTACTTATTATTGGTGTACTGGGTTATGTAGCGCTGGTGTTTTGGTTACGTGTATCGGGCAAGCGAACACTATCTAAATGGAACGTGTTCGACTTTGTAGTCACCATTGCGCTGGGCTCTATATTAGCATCTGTTATTATTTCAAAAAGCGTCGCGCTGCTTGAGGGTATATTGGCATTTGTTGTTTTAATAGGGCTGCAATATTTAATTACCTGGCTCAGTGTGCGCTCATCTAAATTTGCAGCTTTAGTTAAAGCTGAGCCCACACTGTTACTGAGTGATGGTGAATACTGCACTGCGGCACTTAAATCACAGCGCGTAACTAAATCAGAAATTCGCGCAGCTATTCGTGGTGCGGGTATATTGGCCATAGAAGATGTAGCCGCCGTAGTGCTAGAAACCGATGGCAGTTTTAGCGTACTAAAGCAAAATAACAGTGGGTTAAAAACCGCGTTAAGTGATGTAGTGAGTGTTAAATAGTGATAGAGAGCATTAAAGAGTAATAAAAGAGGAGACAGGTATGATTGCCTAGCAGATTCAAGCCTGTCTCATTTAATTTATTTAAGTTACTTAGCAGGTTCTAATAAACTAAATGTAGGTAAGCGCCACTTAAAGCGTATTGATGCCATACGTATTAAGTACCCCGCAACCAAGCTCACAATAATGCTTATGTTGTCGTCAATATTGTAATGGTGCAATCCTAGGTATAAGCACGCTACAATTAACGATACGCTGGCATATAGCTCATTGTGTAATACTAACGGTGCTTGGCGACATATTAAATCGCGCAGTAACCCACCAAATACGCCAGTAACAACGGCGGCCACTACACAAATACCGTAATGTAATCCCATATTTAGTCCCACTTGGCAGCCAATAATACTAAAGGCAGCTAAACCAAGGGCGTCTAAGCGCATAAATATACCTTTAAATTTAACCACCCATTTAGCCAGCCAGGTAGTGACAATACCGGCAATACAGGTAATTAATAAATACTCTGGGTGTTGTACCCATGTAAGCGGGTAATTGCCTAGTAATATATCTCGTACGCTGCCACCACCAATTGCGGTCGCACTGGCTACTAGCACTACGCCAAACCAATCCATTTTCATTCGTCCTGCGCTAAGTGCGCCGGTCATGGCTTCTGCGGTAATACCAATAATATAAACAACGGTTAGTAACATGAGATAATCACTTAAAATACGTGCGTAAAAATAAGGTGTGGATTGTATAGATAAGTTAAGTAAATAACGAATGAAAAATCATACTAAAAAAGCATCATTCAGATAGAAATAACTAATAACAAAAACCAGTGTAAACAAGGTGTTAATCTAATGAGCGGGTCCGCAGTGGTTGTGATGAATCAAAGGACATATGGCCGCAAATTATAAATATAATAGGTTGGGTTTAGTTGTTTTTAGTGCGTTTATTTTTCTGTAATTTTAATAGATAAGACGTGAAAATTAACGCAATATGAATAATTGGTTGCATGGTTTTAATTTAGGAACGTATAATAACAAATGTTAACTAAATGGAATTTTCCTAAAACGCAGCTTAAGCATAACAGGCGGATACATGCACAAAGGATTGTTAAAGACGTGGAAAACCGACAAAGGTTTTGGTTTTATTAAATCAGACACCCTAGAGCACGATACCTTTATACACATTTCAGCGCTCAAACACATGAGCCGCAAGCCTAAAGTTGGCGACACCATTTATTTTGAAATTGCAACACAGCCCGACGGTAAAATCAAAGCAATTAACTGCCGTATAGAAGGCGTTGCAGAGCTTAAAGCCCCTTATCAAAAACACAATCAACAGCCGCATCGCATTGCCAAATCTAATTTTGCCAGTAGCTTTTTAGGTAAAGTTGCCTCAATTGCGCTTATTGCTGCACTTTGCTTTTATGCGATTAATAAATACAGTTCTCACTCAAACACTATAAATTTAAGTAGTGTTCGTTCAAATAATCATGCATCGTTGATGAAAATATCTGAAGATTGTTGTTCGTAAAATAACACAAAACGTTACCTCAAGTGGTAAGCAATACTGTAATCAAACATAGAATAAACCTCGCCTTAACAAACAGGAATATCATGATGAATAAAAATATTTTAAAAGCATTAATCCTAACGGTGGCATCGCTATCACTTGTGGCATGTGGCGGCGGCGGTGACGAAAAAACTCCAACTCCAACCACCCCAGTTACACCTCCAACTGGTGGTGGTGATGACGACGATACTGGTGGCGATACTGGTGGCGATACTGGTGGCGATACTGGGACAATAAAAGATTTCAAAGTTAATATCGTGGTTGATGTTAATACTGTTGGAGAGGGAGAGTCATTATCATTCCCGGTTACATTGACAGATGCAAACGCAGACATTGTTACTGCTACAATCAATAAAGCAATTCCAGATAACACGTACAGCGTGGTCTTTACCCAGCTAACAAGTACTACAGGGGTTATAGATGTAACTGTTGGTGAATTGATTAGAGATTCATCTACGTCATTCAAGATCTACTTTGACGACACAAAGAATGTCATTAACTCAACGATATCAATCAATTTAATTAACACGTCAGCAATTGCGATTCTTAAAAAGTCGGAAAGTGCAGTAAGGAACGTTAACGCCTTACTTTTGATGACTCCAGAAACAAAATTAATTAACCGAATTTCAGAATTAGCCCAAATCGTTGATAACGAAAACTACACGAATTTCAGTTCGAGTTTCAGTTCTACGGAGGCAGCTTACCTTGAAGAACAGACAAAAGAGCGACTTTTAAACATAGCTGCAACACTAGATGAAGCCAATAAACGTTACTTCGCCCAGCAAGGTAGTGAAAATGACTTTCCTGACACTTTAGTCTCATTTGAACAAAACTTGTCAGCACTAACATCAATAAAGGTCGAAAATATCAACCATCAAATTGAGCAAACTGGAGGGTTGGTTAGTGAAATTAAAACTGGTGGTTATGAGTATTCAGAAGAGTATGACACTTTCTCTCTATTTATTGGCAACGAAGAATTAGGCTCTTATAACGACGATGGAACATGGGTGTTTAAAAATGAATTCAAATTATTAACATCAGTAGTAATCCCTAACATCGAAACTTGTGAAGCACAATAAGGTATATGAAAATGAAAAACTTTAAAATGAAAGCACTAGCAGTAATGACATTAGCCCTTGTAGCTTCACCATCAATGGCAAGTGATACAGTTCGACTTATGGTTTTAGATAAGAACCCGATGCAAAAAGTGAGTTCAAAAAAAGCTCAAATTAGCACCTTTAGCCAAGCATCATTACCTAATGTAGGTGAATCTTGTTTAACAACGCCAGATGGAAATAATGAATGGTGTATAACAAAAAAAGCCAATAAAGTTGGTATGAGTTACAACACAGCTTCTCAGCAGAGTTCTGTAAGTTTCAATTCAATGGAAGTAGTTGAACTACCTTCTTATGGCTATGACGCAAACAGTGTTGCTGAAATATTGAACGAAGATGGTCGGTTTGGTTATGTTGAAGTTGACTATGAAGTAACTACTGATGATTTCCAAAAAATTGTTGCGAACCAAGAATCAGTTGATTCGCCAAGAAGTAACGATCCTAACTATAGCAGTCTTAATGATTACTTTACTTCTGTCGAAGAGTCGCCTGTAGGAATGGATATATTTAATGCATGGGACAAGTACCCATTGTTTGATAAAAAAGATAGTATTGATGTTCTTGTTTTTGACTCATCTTTCTTTCTAAATGACGATCTTGATTACCATGTTGCCGGTGGACGTAGTTTTTCTTCAATCCCACTTTCAGAAGGTGGTGTATTTCAGGATCGTGGTAATACTTTCGCTCCACCACAAGAAGCTCTTGATTTGGGGATTTGTACTGGTCATGGCTTAAGTGTTGCGGGTATTATTGCTGCTACAAACAATAATGGTATTGGTGCTAGCGGAGTGTTGAATAATGTAGTACTTCACCCTATTCGTGTTATGACTTGTGGTAAAGGATTTCTATCTGATTCAATAGAAGCTTTAGAATGGGCTGCTGGTAAACCTATTGAAAACGTTAATCCATACGAGGGTAAGCCTGGTGTTATTAATATAAGCCTAAGAGCTATTAGTGAGCGTTGTGGTGATATATTACAATCAGCAATTAATAACGCAACTGACGCTGGTTTCACTGTCGTTGTTGCGGTTGGTAATGATAACGCTAATGACAGATTGGCAGTGCCGGCATCTTGTGAAAATGTAATATCTGTAGCATCACTTGATAAGAGCGGCTCTAAATCATCCTTTTCTAACTATGACGAAAACGTCAAAGTATCAGTTTTAGGTGAGTTTTTAGCGACACCGTGTGATGAAACAAACGACTCTTGCCTTATTTCAGGAACCTCGACGGCATCACCTTTAGTTGCTGGTGTTATCGCTGCGACGCGACTAAAGGCTAATCCAAGTCGAGAAGTTTTAGATTTAGCACTGAAATTTAGCTCTAACTCATCTGTGATTAAAGATGATTGTGTTATTGGTGGTGTTAGTATGTGTGGTTCGGGTGTTCCAAATCTAATGAAAATGATTGATATTTCAGAAAGAGCGGCAAATGGCACTTTGAATACAATTGAATTCGTTTTAGATAAAGATGGTGCTTGTGATGATACTTGGTTGTTAAATAACTTTAGTGACGCATTACCGATTTGTGAAATTCAAAAAGTAACGTTCTTTGCGGGTAACATTGCTTTTAATACTACATTTAAACTTTTCGAATCAGCAAAGGGAACTACCGAAGAAGCTACTCTTATCGGTGAATACACCAAAAGCGAAGCTTATGTTAGTGCTTTAAATGTAGCTGAAAATGACTATACAGTTCAGTATTGTGAGTCAGGTGTTTGTAATGATACTTTCTTTGAGGTTAATACAGACTTGGCTGCAGAAGAGTTTAAACCTGAATCTTGTAAGTAAAAAATCATGTTATCAAAAACGCACTTAGGTGCGTTTTTCCCTTTCGGGGAAATATATTTAACAATACACCGATCCTAAATTGTGCACCTAATTAAACGAATTACTAAGCTTTAATAAGTGTGAATAAAGCTATGAATAAATTGATCACTACAACCTTACGAGGTCAAATTAAAGTGAATGCGCAATGGCAACTGTATTGCCTTGTTCATAATATAGAAAAGCTGAAAAACACGATGAATTAAGAAGAGTAAGACCTTTCAACCTAAAATAAAGCCACTCAAAGACTAATAACACTTTCAAAAATGCCAATTAAAACAATACCAAACACTTATTTTTATGCTGCATAAAGGTACGGTAATAGATTGAACCAAAATAGGAACTCAGCTATGGTTTGTTTATAAATAAAAACATATAAAAACGAGTTAATCTACTGGCTCGTTATAAATCTTAATAAAGTAATGGAGTACACATGAAAATTAACTATCTAATAATGTCTACACTAGTCATGATCTCAGGCTGTAATGAATCGGATTCCAACAATGATATCGAAGTGTATATAAGTACGGGGGAGCTACAATGTCAGGAAAACGGTTTATCTATTTCAGTAACTAAGAGTTATTTACTCGATGCTAATGTAGAAGTGAAAAATGAAAGTTGTGGTTATTTAACTCAATTTACTTACGCTGCGGTGTGTGGTGGGGGAACAGGGAAGTTACATGTATTCACTATTGATAAAACCGATTCACAAGTTGCAGAAAATATAGGTTTTACTATACCTGACAGCTCAGTTTCTGAAGATGATTATATAAAATTAGAGTGTGGTATCTAACGATTTATAACTATAAGCTATTTAAGCAGGACTTTGCTCTTTTCCCGTTTTAGTGGAGACTGTAGTGGTCAATAATGGAATTAACAGTGACATATATGGACGCTCCCTTGAAGTCAAGACGAGCTAATGTCTAAACATCAAAATTGATGCCTTTATTTAATTGTCATGTATCCCATTTCACAGTCATGATGCGTCACAAGCT
>NZ_JADYXK010000035.1:0-35043 GCF_015864275.1 Pseudoalteromonas sp. NZS11_1 | reverse complement strand
TTTTGCTATGTCTAAACCAATTGTTGTAATCTTCATTTTGGTCTTCTCCCTTTGATTATTGTAACCACTTTAATCATGGCACATAGATGCCGTATAGGGAGGAGACCATTACATCAGGTTATTTAATTAAAGAGATTTAGTTTTACTAAATTACAGACATAAAAAAAGCCCGTAAGGGCTTTTTTAGTTTCATATCTACCGTCACCGATATGAGCAATGTAGCAAGTAAAATAGTAGGGCGGTTACTCATCATCAACATCAAGGGGCGTTGCGGTTCATAACAAGTAACCATAGCTGTTTACGTGCGCCACACGTTGTTTCAGGGTCGAGAAACAAATCAATTCATTCCTTAACAAGTGGTATGCAATCCGTCTTGTTGATATTGATTATCAGTTAGATCTAACTATCTGTCAACACCTAAATGCAAATAATTCTTATTATTGCGGCGCTTGTTTTTTATGCATATATAAATCGGCTAGTTAGCACTGCCATTTCATAAAAATGCTTATCTTGGTTGAATAATTTGATATGAATTTTTATTATAAAAGTATTGATCTTTCAAAGTTAAAATAAATTCAAGCTAGGAATGATTTTATCGCCTTCCAAGACAGCTACTGCTTTGATATCAAATCAAATAGTCTCTTGTAAAATCTTAGCCCCCGAAGATCAACAGCCACTAACGCACTTTATTTGCTGTTATACGTAAATTAATCTGCTCCACTAGTACTTTATCCTGCTTGTTTAGACGCCCTACAATGAGCAAGAAATCACTACCGTCAGTTTTTATTACTTTAATGCTTGTGTTATCAAGTTTGGTTTTACCGTAGGTGGTTTCTATTTTTTCTATGTCTTTAAAGTGACTAAGATCCGATTCAAGCCTGCCGTCATCGTTTTTGTAGTAACTAAAAATATAGTTCTCGGTTATTCCGTTACCGTCTTCTCGGTAATCAAATACTGCATCGCTATAAAAATAAAGTATTTCTTCGTTTTCAGGTGATAGGCGATTACGTTTTAAAAAGTGTACTTGGTAAGACCATAAACTATCGCCTTTTATAATTGCGGCATTGGGTAAAATATTTACTTCTTGAAGTACGCCTAAAAATAATAGAGGTGCAAACGCAAGCGAGATTAAATACTGTCTAATTCGCCAGTACGAGTTGTAATGTAGGGCTTCTTTACTTGTATCGGTTTGTTCAATGTAACTAACTAGAGGCAACCATAAAAATGGCATTATACAAATCACTATGGTTGCGTATTCGTCCATTCGATAAGCAAAGGCGCTGGCAAGTACCATTAGCCAGAGTGTTAAGGCAGTCCAGTTAGGCATTACTCTATTTTTGTTTAACTGTTGTTGGCTGTGCTCTGCAAGTGCGAGATACAAAGGGTAATACCATAAAAATGCAAATATACCTCGAGCAATAGGCATAATACTTGAGTTATCGCGCTCTTTAATGGCTTTAAAGTTACGATAACTCCAGTAGTTAACAAATATGCCTAAACTTAAAATACTGTAAATAATAAACTTACTTACAGATACTGCATAAAATGGACTATCTTCAAATTTCACTTTTTTTGCTGACTCTAATCGCCAATCGGCGAAAAAGAATATGAGTACTAAAATATAGCCAGCCAACACATATTTAAGCCAACTATAACCAAAGCTATCTAGCACATCAGCTGTTGTTTGAGGCGTTTCGGTCGTTTCCGCGTATTTTAGAATAGGGTAATGGGTTGCTGATATTAACTTTTTACGCTGTGCTAAATAATCATCTATTTGAGCGGCTTTAATATGATCTTGTTTTGCGTAATAGTCATAACTCAGTGTTAAAACGTTATAATTAAATTCAGTAGTTGTTTTTAGGTTGAAGTAGTCGTTATCAATTTCTTCTTGATCGCTATCAAATCCCCAACCTTTTTCTGCAAAATGCAGTTTTATTGTGGTGTTAATTATATTGGGGTAGCCAAAGTAGAGTGGGTCGGTGCGATTTACCTGCTTTGGTTCGTAAACGCTATTTTGTATTTCATTCGCGTAAAAACTAGCTTCGTAGCCTTCGTCTGTTTTTTCCCAAAATTCACTAATTAAATACGATTCTTTGGTTATTAGTTTACCCGTTTGTTCTTGTTCACTAATAGTCATTGCTTCATTGATTGATAGACCATTTAAAAAGCCTTGGTAATACTCGAAGTAAGATTTAGCAACGCTATTTAGACCACTGCTGGCTATATTGCTTCTTCGGTTAATCGCTTCAAATTCAGCATAAGTGTACTGGGTTTCAAAACGTGATGGCTCAGATACTTTTTCAGCAATAAAAAAGTTATCTTCTACAGATACATTTGTATGTACAGGTTTTTGCGCCATTGAAGTTAAAGTGGTTTCACCTTTATCAATAATTAGGGCATAGCCATAATCAGGCTGTGCTAAATATTCGAGAGTACCTCGTTGGTAGCTAACCGTAGGATCGAGCCAGTAGCGTTTTCCGTTTTGTTTAAGCGTAACAATTACGTGATTAAATACACTTGCAGAAGGTGGAAGTTCTTTTAAACGTTTGGTTTCCTCTGTATCAACTAGCGCAGGGAAGGCCTCTATATCCATCGCTTTTAATAACGAAATAAGCAGTACTGTTTTATCTTTACAATCGCCGTATCGTAGCGAAAGCGTTTCTGAAGCTGACGTTGGTTGATGCGAGTTAGTGCCCATTTCAAGCCCTAAATATCGAACTTCGTCTTGGCTAAAGCGCAGTGCTGCTGCAATTTTGTCTGATGTTTTTGTGTGTTTTGCTTTTATTTCTTCAGCTACATCCAAAATGCTGTTTGGGGTTTCTATGGCTGATTGATAAAGTGGATATGCCCAGTTAACTACCTGACCCCAATCGTCAAACTCAGAAAAGTAAACTTGTGTATATGGGTCGTACCACGTTGGGGTTTGAGAATTTTGCTCGAGTAAGGGTTCTTCAAAAAGAGTTATAGAATAATCTTTGCCATATTCGTTAAGCGTTTCTTGAATATCAGCTGCGCCGTTTATTGTATTAATATGTAAAGGCGTTTGTTTACCCCAAAGTACACGCATATTTTGTTGCACTACAGGTACCGACCAGTTAAGCGTGCGTCTTGTACTAAATTTATTAGCATATATAGGGTTGCTACCTGTCACTGTGTAGCTGTAATCGAGTATGTCGCCACTGCGCATATCATCAATAATAATGTTGAGTGATAAGCTACCATTATAAATACGATCAGCTAATTCAGATTCACCTTGTATAACCGTCATTCTCGCGCTACCGAGCTTATCAATGCGCTCATTATTTCTAATAATCGTTAAGCTGTTTAGTGTTAGCGACTCGTAACTTGGATCAAAATCAAGATTAAGCTGGCTTATATAATCAACACCACTTTGATTTAAAGCTTTCATAACCAAACGCGTATAGCGTTGCTGTTTTTGTCTGCTCGGTATATAGGATTGGTTATCGAGTAACAAATAAAGTGTGCCGTCACGTACCTTGGTTATGTCGGAATGCTTGGGTTGCTCAATAATATGTGTATTAACCCAATTAGCTGGTTTATCTATTTTATATTGCTGCGCAAAAATATTATGAGAGAAAATTAATAAGGTAAGTGCAATTAGCCAAGAGCTGAGTCGAAGGAAGTTCCATTTCATTTTAGGGTCTTATAGTCGTTTTTATAAATACTATTGAAGGAATAATGTACCAAATTTAGGCTTTTTTGACAATGAGATGTTAACAAATTCATTGTGGAGCAGTTAATTAATAGTATATAAATAAACTGCTATGTAAGTGCGAAACGCTTAACCCCCCCCTCAAATGTTCCTAAAATGATTTTTTAGTTGTATTGCTAAATCATAATTAGCTAAGCCTACTTTATTGTGGGCTTTGTTAGAGCTGCAAAAATCCTATCTATTTATTCGTACGGTAATCATTCAAACCTTTAAAAGTGTTTATAAATCAAAATATAACAGTAACTTTTTTTGCTCTTTTTGTTCATGAACTTTATGAGCAAAAAGCACATAACGATCATCAATGCACCTTACCTTCTAAATATTTAGTTAATTTCACGTTAACAATAAGCTGCGAGTTAGATAGCAGTTTGTCGTCGCTTATCTACCTGACAATAAATACATACACAAGCGTGGAGAAAATAATGAAAGCAAGTAACACACAACTCGCTTTGGCAGTTGCTGCTGCATTAGCAAGTACATCCGTTTTAGCCGATAACGATACGCAAAAACTACAAGAGCAATTAGATGCGTTACAAAAAGAAGTAAGTGCATTAAAAACAACCAGTGGTTTTAATTTAGAGTTTGGTGGACGAGTTCAGCTCGACTACAACTATTTTGATGGTGCTTACAATGCTGATAACGAGGGCTCTGGCGGGAGCGATTTTTTCCCTCGTCGTATTCGTACTTACGTTGAAAGTGAGCACGGAAATTGGGATCACAAGTTGTTACTCGAGTTTGCCGAAGGCACTGCTGAAATAGTGATGGCGCGTGTTCGTTATGCGTTTGATAACGGACTTAAAGTTAAAGCAGGTAAAATTCGCGAAGATATATCGCTAAATGCATTAACCAGTTCAAAGCACATTAATACAATTGAGCGTAGTTCGCTTGCCAATACTTTCTCCCCATTTTTTCGTTGGGGCGCTTCTGCCTATCAATATTTTAAAGACTCTGGCTTTCGTTACGCGATAGGCGTTTATAAAAATGATGCATTTGGTGCAACAGGTAGCGATGAAAACGATAAGCTTACTCTTGCTATTACTGGGCGTGCTACATGGTCGAGTACATCACCTGGCGATGTAATTCATTTAGGCGTGTGGCATTCATATCGCGATATGGGTGGCAATGAATTAGGCGCACGTTTTGCGCGTGGTGAAGTGCGCGAGACTAATACTCGCCTTGTTGATTATGCTGCTGGTGGTGTAACAAGCCCACTTGATAGTTTATCGCAAACCGGTCTTGAGTTTGCTTATCAGGCGGATTCTTTAACACTTGAGGCTGAATATGCAAGCCGCTCACTTGATGCCGCTAATAGTGCTGATTTTTTAGATGGCGAGCGCTTTGATGGTTTTCATGTATCGGCAAGTTACTTTTTAGGTGGAGAACAGCGCCAATACAAAGCGAGCTCTGCATTATTTGTACAACCTAAAAATATTAAAGATGCATGGGAGTTGGTGGCACGTGTTTCAGAAGTAGATGCTACAAGTAGCTTACAAGGCACAAAAGCGACAACTTATACATTAGGTACATCTTATTACGTAAGTAGTGATATTAAGTTTATGGGTAATCTAATTTACAGCGATGTAGAAGGTGCCGGTACTACTGCGCTGGTTGGCGACGAAGACTCTGGTATGGGCTTTAGTGCACGTATGCAGTATTTATTTTAAAGGGACACACAATGAAATTATTTAAATCATTACAAACGACCATACTTGCAGCATCATTAGTACTTAGCAGCCCAATGGCAATGGCCGACACTCACTTTTTAATCCCTGGCGGACCTGGTGGTGGTTGGGATACAACAGCCCGTGGTATAGGCGAAGGTTTAGTTAAGTCAGGCATTGAAAATAATGCATCTTTTCAAAATATGTCTGGTGGTGGAGGCGGTCGTGCTATTGCGTATTTAATTGAGTCGGGCACTAAAAAGGGCGATATTTTAATGGTTAACTCAACGCCTATCGTATTGCGCGCGTTAAGTGGCCGAATTCCTTATAGCTATCGCGATTTAACACCTGTAGCCAGTATGATTGCAGATTATGGCGCGTTTGTAGTGCGTAACGATTCTCCATTTAAAACTTGGGAGGATGTTATTAAATCAATAAAAGAAGATCCAAGTTCGGTAAAAGTAGCGGGCGGTTCTGCTCGCGGCAGTATGGATCACTTAGTGGCGGCTCAAGCAGTTAAAGCTGCGGGTATAGATGGTCGACGCCTACGTTATATTCCTTACGATGCAGGCGGTAAAGCTAAGGCTGGGTTGCTTTCAGGCGAAGTGAATTTACTTTCTACTGGCTTAAGTGAAGCGCTTGAAGTAGCTAACGGTGGTCAAGCACGTATTTTAGCGGTTACATCGGGTGAGCCCTTACCTGATTACCCAAAAATACCCACACTTAAGTCACTAGGTTACGATATGGAATTTGTTAATTGGCGTGGTCTTTTTGCTGCGCCTAATTTACCCGCTGAAAAGTTAGCACAGTACACAAAAAAACTACGTGAGTTGCAAAGTACACCTGAGTGGGAAGCTGTACGAGCTCGTAACGGTTGGCTAAATCTTTTTCAAGAAAAAGATGAGTTTATTAAGTCACTAGAAGCACAAGAAGTGCAGCTTAGAGCTGTAATGGAAGAGCTTGGCTTTATCCGCACATTGCCGTAATCGAGGTTTTAAAATGACGAATCGAGAATTAATAGGGCCAAGTTTATTCTTGGCGCTATTTACTTTATACGCTGTGGTTGCATGGCAAATTCCGCTACTACCGTTTGAAGAATACGAAACGGTTACCTCAGCGACACTTCCTAAAGTATATGCCGGGTTTGGTATTGTGGTGTGCTTACTTTCTATTGGTTCAACATTGCTTAAACCAAGAGAGAAAACTAATACTGATGATGTTCTTGAAAAGTCACACGTACTGCGCACCTTTGGTTTATTAATATTAATGGTAATTTATAGCGCGGCACTGGAGCCAATTGGTTTTTTAATTTCTACTAGTGCGTTTTTGCTTGCGGGCTTTTTTGTGATGGGCGAAAGACGTAAGGGAATTTTGCTATTTGCATCGATACCGGTTGCGGTGGTTTTTTGGTTTTTGATGACTCAAGTATTAGGTATTTACTTGGTTCCGGGCGATTTGTGGAGTTAAGTTATGTTTGATGGAATTATGCTTGGTTTGTCGACCGTGCTCGACTTTAATAATTTAATGTACGTTATAGCTGGCTGCTTGGTAGGTACTTTTATAGGTATGTTACCAGGATTGGGGCCAATTACCGCAATTGCCTTGATGATCCCAATTACTTACAGCATTGGCGCCGATTCGGGCATGATTTTAATGGCGGGTGTTTATTACGGCGCTATTTTTGGTGGCTCTACGTCATCTATTTTAATTAATGCGCCTGGCGTGGCGGGTACGGTAGCTTCCTCCTTTGATGGCTACCCGCTTGCTAAACAAGGGCACGCAGGTAAAGCATTGGCAATTGCTGCTTATTCCTCCTTTATAGGCGGAACGATTGGCGCCATATTATTAATGGTAGCTGCACCTTTATTAGCAAAAGTGTCATTGAGTTTTCAATCCCCTGATTATGTTGTGTTGATGTTTTTAGGCTTAACAGCTATTGCAGCATTTTCAAATAAAGGGCAATTTTTAAAAGCAATGATGATGACTGTGTTTGGCTTGATGCTAGCAACGGTTGGTATTGATCCATCATCAGGGACTGACCGATTTACCTTTGGGCAACCTGATTTACTCGACGGAATAAGCTTTTTACTGGTTGCTATGGCAACGTTTGCATTAGCCGAGGCGCTTGTAAATGTTGTAAAACCAGAGAAAAAAGATGCTAAAAACATTAATGACTCAGACACACCGCAAATAGGTTCAACCAAGTTAAGTAAAGCCGAGATTAAAGAGATAGCACCAGTGATTGGTCGCTCGTCTATTTTAGGTTTTATAGTGGGGGTGTTACCGGGTGCTGGTGCAACTATTGCAAGCTTTATGGCTTATGCAACAGAGCGAAATTTAGCGCCAAAAGGTTTGAAAGAAAAGTTTGGTAAAGGCTCATTACGTGGTTTAGCTGCGCCAGAGTCGGCAAATAATGCGGCGTGTACAGGATCGTTTGTTCCACTGTTAACGCTTGGTATTCCGGGCTCAGGTACTACGGCAATTATGCTAGGTGCTTTGATTGCTTACGGCATTCAACCAGGTCCAATGCTTATGCAAGAAAACCCAAGTGTATTTTGGGCGGTTATTGTAAGTATGTACTTTGGTAATATTGTACTGCTTATTTTAAATTTGCCGCTTATTCCTTACTTTGCAAAAGTATTAGCAATGCCTAAGTCGGTACTCACCGTGATGATATTGTTCTTTAGCTTAATTGGTGTTTACTTAGTGTCCTTCAATACCTTCGACTTATTTATGATGGTAGGATTTGCGGTGGTTGCGCTAGTATTGCGATTACTGTCATTTCCTATGGCACCATTATTATTAGGTTTTATATTAGGAGATATGATTGAGCGAAACTTCCGTCGTTCAATGATGATTTCTGATGGCTCATTAAGCTTTTTATGGGATCGTCCGCTAACATTGAGCATATTTGTAATTTCAATTTTAGTGCTGTTGTTTCCGTTAAAAGATTATTTAATGCAACGCCGTGCAGACAAAGTAAATGCATAATTGAGAATGAAATGAAAAACACCAACAAGCTAAATCCATTGCAAAACATGGTCACAAAACCTAAGCGATTAGAAACACGATTAATTATTTGGGTAACAGGATTGTGTGTATTGCAGGCTTTATTATTTGGCGCGTTGGTGTATCAACTTACAGCGCAAAGCTTACATAACCATATTGGTGATAAAGCATTAGCTGTGGCAAGCAGTATTGCCACACGTGCTGATGTAATTAATGCACTGAAAATACCTAGTGACTTAACCGCTATTAACATGCAAATTGAAGATTTACGACAGCTTGTAGGTGCTGATTTTATTGTTGTTGGCGATGAAAATGCGCTTCGTATTGTGCATCCAGATGAAGATAAAATTGGCAAAAAAATGGTCGGAGGCGATAGCCAAGCTGCATTAAAAGGTGAACGCTATATTTCGGTGGCCCATGGTAGCTTAGGTGAATCAATTCGTGGCAAAGTGCCGGTGTACGCAGGTAATAATGAAATAGTAGGCGTTGTATCGGTTGGTTTTTTAGTACAATCAATCGATCCGCTTATTCTCTCTCGCAGTAGTGAAATTTTAATATGGGGCTTAATACTTGTAGGTTTAAGTATACTGGCGGCTATTTATATTGGACAGCGTGTCAGAAATGCTATTTTTGGCCTGCAGCCAGATGAAATTGCACGTTTGTTTTCAGAACAAGATGCAATTTTAAATACGGTACGCAGCGGTATTATTGCACTCGACCCGGACGGAAAAGTACGAAAACTCAATCAACGCGCCTGCGAAATATTAGATAAACCAACTTCAATTATTAATCAGAACCTCAGCTTAAACGATTTATTACCTGAACATGCAGAATTTTTATTGCGTAATCAGCGACGTAAAATAGTGGGTTTTGAATTATTTGCCGCCGATAAACGCCTTATATTATCGAGATTTTCTTTGCAAGTGCAAGGGCAGGCGGATGGTATTTTACTGAGTATGCGCCCCTCTGATGAACTTGAGTATTTAAGCCAACAACTTACTAAAGTTCAGGCTTTTGCAGAGCTTTTAAGGGTACAAACTCATGACTATTCTAATAAGCTCAACTTAATTGGTGCGTTAGTGCAAATGGGCAAAAACGAACAAGCTATAGAAATAATAGGGCAAGAAAGCCAGGGCTCTCAGGCACAAATTCATAACTTGTTAGAGCGCATACAAGACCCTGTGCTTGCTGGTTTGTTGGTGGGTAAATATCATAAAGCAAGAGAATTAAATGTTGCGCTTGAGCTTAACCCCGACAGCCTACTTGGTGTTATTGCACGTAAAGATATGCTCGAGCGAGTTGTATCTATTTTAGGTAACCTTATAGATAATGCGATTGAGGCTGCTATTAGGTCATCGAACTCTCGCTCTGCAAAAGTACGGGTAACCGTTGATGAAACCAGCCAAACTCTCTTATTTGATGTAGAAGATACAGGCTTTGGGTTAGGTTCTGACCATGATGTTATTTTTACCCCTCAGTACAGCTCTAAATCAGGAGCAGAGCATGGTATTGGTTTATATTTAGTAAAAACAAATTTAGACTCATGCGGTGGCACGTTAGAAATTGGTGAGTCAGACCTACTTGGTGCAAGACTAAGTGTTTACATTCCAAAATAATAAGAGCATTAAACATGACGTATTCAGTAGTAATAATTGAAGACGAAGTAGAGGTAGCACAGCTATTAGCGCAGTACTTGTTATTACCAAATGGTGTCGCAGGTAGTCAAACGCCAAAGCAAAGTTTAAGGCAAGCACAGTATCAGGTAGTGGGCATTGCAGGTAATTTAAGCACGGCAACAGCCTTACTGCATGCAATTGAACCCGATTTGATTTTACTCGATATACATTTACCTGATGGTAACGGACTTGATTTATTGACCGACTTACGACGTCGAACGATTAAAAGTGAGGTTATGCTGCTCACTGCTGCAAAAGAGGTCGAAACCCTTGAAAAAGCAATGCAGTTAGGTGCATGCGACTTTTTAGTAAAACCATTAATGTTAAACCGACTTGATCAAGCACTTGCACGTTTTGAATCACGTCAACAATGTTTTTCTGATGCAAGTGAAGTAACGCAGTCAATGGTTGATACGTTATTTGGTTCAAAGCAGCAAACCAACACGTCTGTTCGTTTACCAAAAGGGGTCGATCAACTTACCCTGCAAAAAATACATGATGCTTTTGTAGAGCACGCAACCACTGCATTTACCGCTCAGCAAATGGGCGATTTGGTTGGTGTTAGTCGCTCTACAGCACGCCGTTACTTGGAGTATTTGCTTGAATCAGGTAAGTTAACAGCGGATCAAAGTTATGGCAGTATTGGCCGCCCTGAACGTTGCTATAAAATAGCGAAGTAACTTTGTGTACCTGATGCTAAAATATTAAATGCTATTTATTTCAGTGTCTTACGTTTTTTTTGTTATGTTTGATATTTAATAGATACTGACGATAAAAAAAATATGTTGAATTGATTGCATTTTAAGCGGCTTGTATGGTGATGTTCGCTTTAAGTGATGTTATACTCCTGCGGAATAATTTATCGACTTTATTAAGAGCAAAATTAATGGCAGATTTATCGAAGTACAGAAACATTGGTATTTTCGCGCACGTTGATGCGGGTAAGACCACGACTACTGAGCGTATCCTAAAGCTTACTGGTCAAATCCATAAAACTGGTGAGGTTCATGATGGTGAATCTACTACTGACTTCATGGAACAAGAAGCTGAGCGCGGTATTACTATTCAGTCTGCGGCTGTAAGCTGTTTCTGGAAAGATCACCGCTTTAACGTTATCGATACTCCTGGACACGTTGACTTCACAGTTGAAGTTTACCGTTCACTTAAAGTACTAGATGGCGGCATCGGTGTGTTCTGTGGTTCTGGTGGTGTTGAACCACAATCAGAAACTAACTGGCGTTATGCTAATGATTCAGAAGTTGCACGTATTATCTTCGTAAATAAATTAGACCGTATGGGTGCTGATTTTTACCGTGTAACTGAGCAAGTACGTAAAGTACTTGGCGCAACTCCACTAATCATGACTTTACCAATTGGTATTGAAGATGAGTTTGTTGGTGTTGTAGATGTTTTAACTAAAAAAGCATACGTTTGGGATGACACTGGTCTTCCTGAAAACTACGAAATCACAGACATTCCTGCAGACATGGTAGATAAAACTGACGAGTATTATGAAATGCTTGTTGAAACTGCCCTTGAGCAAGACGATGCACTACTTGAAGCTTACATGGAAGGTGAAGCACCTTCTTTAGAAGACATCAAACGTTGTATCCGTAAAGGTACTCGTGACCTTGCTTTCTTCCCAACATACTGTGGTTCTGCGTTTAAGAACAAAGGTATGCAGCTTATTCTTGACGCTGTTGTTGATTACTTACCATGTCCTACAGAAGTTGATCCTCAACCTCTTATGGATGAAGAAGGTAACGAAAATGGCGAGTTCGCAGTAGTATCTACTGACGAACCTTTCAAAGCGTTAGCATTCAAAATAATGGATGACCGTTTTGGTGCATTAACATTCGTACGTATTTACTCAGGTAAACTAAACAAGGGTGACACTATCCTTAACTCGTTTACTGGTAAAACTGAGCGTGTTGGCCGTATGGTTGAGATGCAAGCAGATGACCGTAACGAATTAACTAGCGCACAAGCTGGTGACATCATTGCTATCGTAGGCATGAAAAACGTGCAAACTGGTCACACTCTATGTGATCCTAAGCACCCTGTAACACTTGAGCCAATGGTATTCCCAACTCCAGTAATCTCGATTGCTGTACAGCCTAAAGATAAAGGCGGTAATGAGAAAATGGGTGTTGCTATCGGTAAAATGGTTGCAGAAGATCCATCTTTCCAAGTTGAGACTGATGAAGATTCAGGCGAGACTATCCTTAAAGGTATGGGTGAGCTTCACTTAGATATCAAAGTAGATATTCTTAAGCGTACTTACGGCGTAGACCTTATTGTTGGTCAACCACAAGTTGCTTACCGTGAAACTATCACTAAAGAAATTGAAGATAGCTACACGCATAAGAAACAATCTGGTGGTTCTGGTCAGTTCGGTAAAATCGACTACCGCATCAAGCCAGGCGAAGTTGCTTCAGGCTTCACGTTTAAATCATCAGTAGTTGGTGGTAACGTACCTAAAGAATTCTGGCCTGCAGTTGAGAAAGGCTTCAAGTCAATGATGGGTACTGGTGTTCTAGCTGGCTTCCCTGTACTTGACGTTGAAATTGAACTTTTCGACGGTGGTTTCCATGCCGTGGATTCATCTGCAATCGCGTTCGAAATCGCTGCTAAAGGCGCTTTCCGTCAATCGATCCCTAAAGCGGGCGCACAACTTCTTGAGCCAATCATGAATGTTGACGTGTTCACTCCAGAAGATCACGTTGGTGACGTAATCGGTGACCTTAACCGTCGTCGTGGTATGATGAAAGACCAGGAAGCTGGTTTAACAGGCAGCCGTATTAAAGCTGACGTACCGTTATCAGAAATGTTCGGTTACATCGGTACACTACGTACAATGACATCTGGTCGTGGTCAGTTCTCTATGGAGTTCTCACACTACGCTGCATGTCCGCAAAACGTTGCTGATACAGTAATCGCTGCAGAAAAAGAGAAAAAAGCTGCTAAGTAATTAGCTCTTTAATTCTTTAAAAAACCCGCACATGTTGCGGGTTTTTTATTGCCTATAATTTGGTTTTATTTTTTTGTAGTTGTTTATAACTACTTTTTATTATTAATTAGTCCTATGTTACTAGTTAATAAAAAGGTACTAGAGAGCAATTTATTTACCTCAATTACTTAATTGGTTGGTTTATAATAGGTTAATTGTAAATTAAATGTAACCATATGAATTTTAAGAACTTCTATTGATGCGTCTATATACGTAATGTAGAATACTAGCACTTTTAGACTAGAGCTCTAAAGTCAGATAAGGAAGTCTCCGCAGCAGAGACGTTTGCTATTAATTCTATATAAGACGTAACAATCATGAAATCTATTAAATTAGCACCAAACTGGTGGCTACAATTTACAAAATGCGTTTTAGCATTCAGCTTAATATTTTTAATTCATGTTATATTTTCTGTGAACCTAAAAATTGTTTTTCTCACTGTAATGCCAGCTCTACTGATTATTACTACTTTTAATATTCTTCATCTTCGTTTTTTACATTGTTATAAAGCAGGCATTTGTTATACGCGTTTATGCACAAAGCGTTATATCAATAGCGAGGAAATTAGTTGCGTATCATTTAGTTCGTTTTTTCTTTTCACCATTTTTAAGGTGGAGTTAGATAATGGTAAAACGTTCCATTTTTATAACTGGCAACTTGATGATGAAACGCAATCAGCTATTTCTAAAATGTACTGCAATAAGTTAGCTAACAAAATTGAAAATATTAGCGATAAATGCAATGCTTGATCTTTAATTTAGATAGCAAAAAGGAGCGATTAATCGCTCCTTTTTTGTTTTTGTATTTTATAACGCGCTAATTAAACTTTTTTATAGCCTTAGCTTTTAGCGCTTTCATCTTTAGCCTGCGTGGCTTCTTAAAAGACTGGATAGGCATTGTTACCAACTGCTCTTGTGGTAGTGCTGGTATTGTTTGTGGATAAGCACCTTCCTCTGGTACCGAAATTTCTTTTAGATGTATTTTAAGTGCCTCTAGAGTTGAGTCGTTATCAACTTCACTAGGGCAAATAAATATACCTAACTTTCTTAGTTGTACACCGAGTTTAATGCTACTGGTATAACGGATAATCGGAGCGCCTAATACTAAGCCCAGCAATATAGGTGATAACCACCAAAAGAATACGGGCGTGAAGTAGTAAGCCGTACAACCCCATGCAATAGCCACAATAGTTGAGAATAACGTATAACCAAACGCCTCTTTCCACGGAACCATACGACCTTCGCGCGGTTGTGCATCCCACTTCACTTTTTTACCTAAAAACACACAAAGTACAAAGTAAGCATGAAATACCATCATTAATGGGGCAACAATAATAGCAAATATGGTTTCAATGATTGAACCTAGTATGAGCTTAATTGAACCACCAAAGCGTTTGTTTCTATGTATTAAGGTTACTATTATGCCCATTAGTTTAGGCATTAATAAAATAACAATAGTTAAATACAAGAGTGAATCAATCAGATCGGTTTTAGCTATTTGCCATGTAGGGAATAATTGATAAACACGGTTAAAGTACACATCACTATTTAATGCGCGCGTTACTGCATCAATAGTACTTAGCGCTAGCATTGAGAGCCAAATTAGTGATGAAATATAGGCTGTCGCACCGAGTAAAAAGTGCAGCTTACTCATTAATTTTAATTTTGATGATGATAGTAAACCTAAGTGCTGAATATTACCTTGCACCCAGCGTCTATCGCGTACAGCGTAGTCTAGAATGTTACTTGGTACTTCTTCATAGCTACCTTCAATATCTGATAGCAACAATACATCCCAACCAGCACTGTGAAGTAGTGAAGCTTCTACAAAGTCATGACTTAAAATTTCGCCGCCAAAAGGTGCATTACCTTTTAGTGTTGGCAAGCCACAGCACGTTATAAATGCTTCAACTCTAATGATTGCATTATGACCCCAGTAGTTGGCTTTATCAGTTTGCCAAAAAGCTGAGCCAGTAGCGAGCATTGGGCTATATAGCACTGACGCAAACTGTAAAAAGCGGCCAAAAAAGGTATCTTGACGAACAGGGATCGGAATAGTTTGGATCAGGCCTGCTTGTGGGTTGTTGAGCATACTTGTAGTAAGCTCTAACATACATTTTCCGGTCATTACGCTATCTGCATCAAGTACAATCATATGGTCGTACTGGCTGCCCCAGCGCTCACAAAAGTCGGTTAGGTTACCTACTTTACGGTGTTTGTTATCTTCGCGACGACGATAAAAAACGTTTTTAGCCGTATCACCTAAACGTTCACACAATGCATGCCATGCACTTAGCTCGTTTTTAGCTATTTCTGGGTCTTGCGTGTCGCTTAATAAGTAAAAATCAAAGTTTGCAAGTTGACCTGTTTCTTTTAACGATTGCAGACTAACTTCAAAGCCCGCGATAACACGGTGGGTGTCTTCGTTGTAAATAGGCATTACAACGGCGGTTTTTTGGGCGTTAATTGCCTCACTATTGAACTCAATTGGTTTAATACGCTTTAGCGTAAGTGGGTCAATTCGTAATAGCTGTAATACAAAGCCGATTGTTCCACTACAAAATGCCGTTACAATCCAGGCAAAAGTGATTGAGAATAATACTAAAAGAGCATACTCAAGTAATGTCATACCGTTTGAGCTTAAAATCTCAAACATAATAGATATGCCGTAGCCAGATGTGCCAAGCGCTGCAATAGCAAATAGCCAAACTCTTAATGTTTTGAATGGCATTGGAGTGCCCTTACCTTTATTACTTGATGTCATTTGGGTACCAAACATAACTCCATACCTCGCTAATTTCTTTGTCACGTAGTTTTAACGATAAACGCATATCAACGGGTTGATCGTCCTGTGGTGCAATTTTAAAGGCTACACGCCATCCGCGTGAATCAGGCAGTTTTTGTACATTCACGTCGGTTACTTCGCCTGTTGTAAGTTGAATGTCGGCATCTAGCTTTAACTGTTCAGAGAGTTGATTTATTTCTGACCCAGTAAAATCAACAGTAAATTGGCGGTGGCTTTTTGGTGGTGGATTGTCTTCACCTGGTAAAGCGGCGCTACCGATCCTTGTGCGCAGTACTCTCGCTTTTTCGTGCTGAGTTAAAATTGCATTAAAGGTCGTCATTTTGTAGCTTAGCTTTAATGAATCACCGGCTTTCATTGGCTTTTCTGGTACCCAGTAACTGACGATATTGTCGTTAGTTTCTGTGTCAGTAGGTATCTCTACAAGCTCTACACGGCCATTTCCCCATTCACCTTGTGGTTCAATCCATAGACTAGGGCGGTTGTGGTAATGTGCTTCTGTGTCCAGATAGTTATTAAAATCTCTGTCTCGTTGAGCTAACCCAAAACCTTTTGGATTATTGTATGAAAACGAAGTTACACTTAGCTGTGAAGGGTTGTTAAGAGGGCGCCATACCCATTTATCATCAGCAGATTGAGTTAATAGGCCATCCGAGTCATGAACTTCAGGGCGATAGTCATCAAAAAATTTGGTACTGTTTTCACCGTGGTAAAACATACTCGTTAATGGAGCTACGCCGAGCTTTTTAATGTCTTTACGTGCAAATATCTGCATATCAACATCAACTAGCATATTAGTTGTAGGGTCAACACTAAACTTGTATGCACCCGATATGGATGGGCTATCTAATAATGCAAAAATGGTAATTTGGGTTTGGTCGGCCTTTGGTTTAACTAACCAAAACTCTTTGAACATTGGAAATTCTTCACCTGAATTTTCTGCAGTATCAATGGCAAGGCCTCTAGCTGATAATCCATAAACTTGCTGAGGGCCAACAACTCTAAAATACGATGCTCCCTGAAATACCATTACTTCGTCTTTATACTCGTTAGTATTTAACGGGTAATGCACACGAAATCCAGCATGGCCTAGTTGAGTATCCGCAACACTTTTAGCTATTTCTTCTTGTAGTGGTGCAGCAGTGCCATCGTATTGGTAAAAGTCAGTACTGAAAGGTAAGCGACTGCGTTTAGAGTCGCTATCAACGGTATTTATTGTCACAGGTGTTTTATATAAAAAACCAGGATGGAATAATTGCAGCTCGTACAGGCCTTCATCTTTCCATACTGCTTTGTCTTTTTTAAATCGAATTGAACGGTAATCTTGATAATCAATATTGTTAAGTGCTTCAAGCTCAATGTTTTTAGGCGCCACGTATTCTTCGCTTGCTAACTTTTTAGCGCGGGCGCTAATTACGTCAAATAAGCTACTTTGTGGGATTGCTACATCAACGGTTGCAGCAATCGCTTGGTTGCTATTGCCCCAAGTCGAAAAAATAATAAGTAGACCCAGTAGTGGTGCTGACTTCTTTTGCCATTTAGGCAGATTTTGGGTTAGTTGTTTCATTCTCATTCCTTTATAAAAACACGACTTATTTTTACGTTTAGGGTAAATATTGATTTCTTTGTAAGTATCTTCTAGATTACTAAAGCAAGAAGTGAACCCTTTAAAAGTTTATATTTTTCAATAGGTAAACTTATCACATGTAACTCATTGAGGTTTTTTGTGTAAAATTCACTCAAATGTATGTAGTTGTTACTGATTAATGACTAGAAGATTTACGGATCGTATGAACATAGTACGTGGGGTTTAATGAAGCTTGTCTGAATTACATTTGTATAAAATAAAAAAGCCGCAAGAGCGGCTTTTAAATGTTTAGATTTAACTTAGTTATTTCTTTTTAAATCGACGCACTATTGATAGTGGTGCTAAAAGAAGTGATAACCATAATAATGAACCTGAATCGTCATCATCAGAGCTCGCTTCAGTGACGTTAATTGTAACCGTTACCGATTCAGATACGTTGTCTACGCTATCTTTCGCTTGCACTGATAGTGTAATTGTACCTTCAGCGTCAAAATCAAGTTCACCGGCTACAATAAGTTGACCTTGTTCATTGACTGAAATTGTCTCACTACCCGACACTATAAACTCAACCACTGGCGATACATCCGGATTTGGATCACTAAATACGAGCTGACCAATTACTGTTCCGACGGAGCTGCTTTCATCAATTGAGAATGCTTGAGCGGCTGTAATGACTGGTGTTTGTTCCTCAGGAGTTAAAATTACCTCAGATTTAATATCAATAATTACAGGGTCGTGATCTGATGCGCGGTATGCACTTTCAGAGTACAAACTAGATTGTTGACCTTCACTTTTAAACTCTACATTGTAATCAAGAGAAATAGGTTCATCTGCGTTGATGTGCCAATCTGTTGCTGCGACAATTTTGCTAAGTAGTGATTGGGTAGCTACTGCATGATCTAAACTACCTGCGCGACCAGAAAAACTGTAAGAATAACCAAGCGTATCACCATCAATTTCTGCAACTACATTTTTGTAGCCTTTATCAGCAAATGCACGTATAGGATCTTCCATTGCGTAAGCATTCATATCGCCGACTAAAATTGTATCTTCGTCGTCAACACCGGTTGGTTTGCTATCAAGCCAATTTGCGAATGCATTAGCACCTTCTGTGCGTATTTCATTCCAACAGCCTTGTCCATCACCTGAATCTGCATTGTTTCCAGAAGCACTACCACAGCTTTTAGATTTAAGGTGTGACACAGCAACAGTAAATACTTCATCAGTTTCTAATGATTTAAAGCTTTGTGCAATTGGAGCACGGTTACTAAAATCAAATGGAGCCTCAGTCGTAATAGCAGCAGTACCTACTTCTTCTACTTTGTTAGCACGATAGATAAGTGCGGTAGTAATTGCATCGGTACCAATTTGATCTACGTTAAAATCAACAAATGCATAGTTGTTAGCACTATCAGCGTCATTTAATGAATCTACTAAGCTTGCAATTGCACTAAATTCGCCAAAACCATCATTTTCAATTTCCATTAAACCAACAACATCGGCCTGGATAGCGCTAATGGCACTTACAATTTTAGCTTCTTGGCGAGTAAATTCAGCTTCTGAATCTGCACCTCGGGCTGTAGGGAACCCTCCGCCTTGGCCATCACCATTAAAGTAATTAAGTACGTTAAAGCTAGCTACACGTAAATCTGCTTCAGCATTAAGTTCAGGCGCATTTTCACGTGGATTTGTTGCAATAAACGAAGGTGCTACAGTTGGGTGGATTCTGTAAAGGCTGAAGCTATAAGCAAGTGCCCCCGTAACCGTATTAACTGTATCGCCAGTACGTAATGTATTTTCTGCTGATAAGCCTGGAGTTGGGTAGGCTGTAGGGTCTAAGTTTTGTACTGTAGAGCCATCATCTAGTAAAATCTTTTTAAGTAGATTTTCAGTTTCAACTGCATTAGCTGCATCTCCAGGTAATGCAACTTGGGTACCTTGATACAAGCGTTCTGTTGCTAATTCAACTTCACCATATCGACCAAGGCCAAAGTTATTAGTTACTACTAATGGTTGTTCTAATGTAACTAACATACCTTCAAAAGCTTCTAAATCAGTTGTATCAGCTAAAGGTAAAGTGATTTTTGTAGCTGCTGCAGCTAAGCCAGTGCCACATATGGCAACTTGGCTAACACTGCCGATTTGTGTTGCATCAAAATATTCTTCTACAGTACCTTGTACACGTACATGGTCGCCTACGTTTACGTCAATATCTGCAAAATAAACAAATACACCTTCAGAGGTGAGAGGATTTGCATCTATGTCAGCAGCAAGTGAGCTAACAAAAAAGCCTTTTAATTGATCATCATCTTGGAAGTCTGCGGTTACAATACCCTCAAACTCTACTAAAGTATCAACAAGCGGGCTTGCAGAGCTATCGCCTTGTATAGCGTTAATTAGTACTCTTTCTGCGCCACAAACAAGTGGTTCAAGTGGTTCTGGTTCTGGAATTGGTTCAGGTGTTGTCCCACCATTACCTGCATGTGAACCTAAGCCATCAAAGTCATCTTGGTCAAACTGTACCCATTCTTCACTTGGGTTAAACTCTGCGTCAGGTGTTGTTCTACCTGCGGTAATACTATCTTTTCTACGAAGTGTTTTATTTTGTGTTTGTACTGCGCCCTCAGACCAAAACGAACCGGGATCTACACCGCGCTGGCCAAAGCTATCGACTACAGTGCTACCTTGCATTAGGACTAATGCATCATCACCATTAAAGTTAGCAACACCATGTTCTAAATCGGCTTTTTCTTTTAGTGCATCATTTGAACTTGAATTAACAACAACAAAGGTACTGTTAGCTGCCAAAGTACCAGACAAATCAAGAGTTGATTGAATTGTAGTTTTGCCATTTACATACAAACTTAGTGAGTACTGATCAAGAGTTAGTGGAGATGACGAGTTATTATAAAGCTCAATTGCTTTATTATTACTGCTTCCCTCTATGTATTCTGAAATGATTAGATCTGCAGAGGCTGGCGCACTGAGACTTGCTATAACAAGTGCGAGTGGTGTTATTTTTGTTTTAAACATTTTTTTATTATTCCCGTGTATTAATCCCAAAATGGGACACCAGTTTAGAGAATAAATATGACGAAAATAATACAAAAATGTAAACAAATGTAAATAAAAGGCGGTTTAACCGCCTTTTTATAAAAACCTTACTTTTTAGCTAGGTATTGTGCGGCTTGCTTAGCAAAATAGGTCAATATTCCATCAGCGCCTGCACGCTTAAATGCAAGTAAAGACTCCATTATAGTAGCTTCCTCACTTAACCAACCGTTATCAATAGCTGCTTTGTGCATTGCATACTCGCCACTTACCTGATATGCGAAAGTAGGTACACCAAACTCGTCTTTAACACGACGTACAATATCTAAATAAGGCATGCCAGGCTTAACCATGACCATATCAGCGCCTTCTTGTAAGTCTAATGCGACTTCACGTATTGCTTCATCAGAGTTTGCTGGGTCCATTTGGTAGGTTTTTTTATCGGCACCTTTTAAGTTCCCAGCAGAACCTATTGCGTCTCTAAATGGGCCATAGTAGCTAGATGCATATTTAGCTGAGTAGGCCATAATACGGGTATGCACAAACCCATCAGCTTCAAGTGCTTCACGAATTGCAGCAATACGGCCATCCATCATGTCCGAAGGGGCAATTACATCAGCGCCCGCTTCTGCATGCGAGAGTGCTTGTTTAACTAAAATTTCGGTGGTTACGTCGTTTATTACATAGCCTGTGTCATCAATAATGCCGTCTTGACCGTGCGTCGTGAATGGATCAAGTGCACCATCAGTAATTACACCCAACTCAGGAAAGGCTTCTTTTAAAGCGCGAACAGTGCGTTGCACTAAGCCATCGTCATTATATGCTTCTTCGGCAAATAGTGACTTTTTGTCCGCAGGGGTTACTGGAAAAATAGCAACGGCAGGTACGCCAAGATCAACAAGTTCTTTTGCCTCAAGTAATAGTAAATCTATCGATAGACGTTCAATACCAGGCATTGATTCAATTGCTTCGCGACGATTTTTACCTTCTAGTACAAATACAGGGTAAATTAAATCGTTTACGCTAAGTTGGTTTTCGGCCATTAAGCGGCGAGAAAAGTCGCTGCGGCGCATTCTGCGCATGCGAGTATATGGGAAAAGGTCTAATCCTGATTGGGCCATATTAATATGCTCCTACTGTGGTAATGGAAAAGTGATTACTTGATTACGGCCATGTTGCTTTGCGTAATAAAGTGCTTTGTCGGCGCACTCAGTAAAAATTTGAGGGTTGCTAACATCATCAGCAATGCTGGTGTATACACCAGCGCTAATTGTAAATTGAATATCATTATTGGCAACCGTTACTGTACTGGCTGAGATAGCTGCTCGTATTTTTTCAGCTATGTCTTGTGCACCTTCGCTGGGGGTATTAGGTAATAGCACCACAAACTCTTCACCGCCATAACGAGCAACTTCATCGAGTGGTCGCTTTAAATGATCTTTTATAAGGTCAGATACAGCTTTAATAACTTGATCGCCAATTATGTGTCCGTATGTATCGTTAATGCTTTTGAATCGGTCTATATCAAGCATAACAATACTAAGCGGCGTTTGTTCTCGACGAGACCGACGAATCTCCATTATTAGCTTTTTATCAAAAAAGCGTCTGTTTTTTATTCCGGTTAAAGCGTCTTCGGTATTGAGTAACTCAAGTGAGCGGTTTTTTTCTTCAAGTTCTCTGAGTGTAACTTGCAATTCAAAGGTGCGTTCGTCGACTTGTGATTCGAGTTCTTGGCGTGTTTTTTCTTGTAACTTTAAGCGCTCTTTAAGTAGCGTATCTTGAGCTGCATTTTCAGCAATCAAGGTTTGCTGAGCAATTACTTCTTCATCACGTTGCAAAATAAATAACTTCATTACACTGTAGCATAGACAAAATGTGCAGCTAAAAAAGCATGTAAATACAAATGCTAATGTACTTCTGTCAAAGGCGTATAGCCCTATTACTGCAACAATAAAATAAAGCATCACCACCAAGAAAAAAACTAATACGAGCAGTAGCGCTTTATTAGGTTTAGAAGGTGATAAACGTATGCACATAAGTGTAGTTGCAATATAAAAGCCTAAAACGATTGGGATAGTAGTTAAGCAAAATAGTGTCACTATATGGTTTGGAAATAGCCAAATAAACAATAACGAGACACCTAATGCGTTAACTATCACTTTTTGAACCGTTAGTAAAAAAGAGGGCTTTGGATGGCAAATTTGCTTTTGTAAAGGCAAAAACATTAAAGCAATAAGCATAAGTAATATAGGGATCATAACTTGCTGTAACGCTGGCAAATTAGGGTGAATATATTTTAGGCCAAAGCCACAAATGTAGGCTAATAAACTACCTAATGTGAGGGTAATTAAACCAGCATAAACAAAATAACGTTTACGTGAAAAACTATATAAAACTAAGCAACTCACGCCTAAAGAAAATATAAAACCAATCAATAAGCCATAGAGTAAATTAAGTTTACCTTTATGTGCCAAATAAGCTTCTGGTTGCCACAGCGTTAAAGGGACTCGCAAGCCGGAGCTATTCGTCACTCTCATAATAATAATGGTTTCGCTATTTGCAGGGCTAATTAGTTTAACTAATAAAGATTCACTCTTAATCGCACGTTTATCAAGGGGGTATGCATCGCCAATTTGGGTGTGAGAAATTAATTGCGAGTTATGTAACTGATATACTTGAACGTCGTTTAGCAGAGGGTTGTTTAGTGACAACAGTTGTTCGGTATTATAACTAAGCGTGTTTTTTATTTTAAATTTCATCCATACAGAACGCTGCTCAAGACCTAGGTTAAGAGGTTTACCTGTGTTTTTTTGCCACTGTATATGGCTACTTTGATGTGCATCTAATAGCGAAGTTGGTTCAAAAGAGTAATGCAGGTTATTAATGTTTTGGGAGTTAAAATCATGTTTTATTATTACAGGGCTTGCGAAAGAGCAAAAAGTGCAAAGAAGCATCAATAGACTTAGTAATGCTTTTGCGCACGCCATTAGCAGCTCTTTAAACCAAAAACATTGTAAAAGTTTTCTGTAGTTTTGCGGGCCACAACTTCTTCATCTATTTGATAAAGTTGCGCAACTGTTTGGCAAATATAAGGAAGCAGAGCGGGTTCATTTTTACGCGATTTAGGCTTTGGCTTAACTGTTCGTGGAATTAAAAATGGTGCATCAGTTTCTATTAATAATCGATCTAGAGGAATACTAGGCACTAGTTGTTGTAAATCTTTACCACGCCTTTCATCACATACCCAACCCGTTATACCAATATACAGACCTAAATCTAAATATTGTTTTAGAGCTGCTGAGTTACCTGTAAAGCAGTGGAGTACACCGCGAATATTAAACTCTTTTAAAATACTTAGCATGTCGTCACTTGCATCACGTTCATGTAAGTAAACAGGTAAATCTAATTTTTCGGCAAGTGCTAGGTGGCGTCTAAAAACACTACGCTGTACATCGCGAGGTGAAAAGTCACGGTTATAATCAAGGCCGCATTCACCAATCGCTATGACTTGCTTATTGTTAGCAAGTGCAGTTAATTGTGCTTCTAATTCATTCGTCGCCGATTTAGCATCATGTGGGTGGACACCCGCCGTAGAATATTGAAGATGTTTTATCGCAAGTTCAAGTGATTGCTGACTACTCGCAATATCACAACCTATCATAAGCATATTTGTAACACCGGCTTCGCTTGCACGGGTAATTACATCATGATGCTGGTCATCAAATTGATGATTAGTTAAGTTAACTCCAGCATCAATTAACGTATATGACATTACTTAGTACGTTTAACGCGAATAGAGCGGTTTTTACCGTCTTGTTTCAGTAAAAAGGAGTTAAATGCACCACGGCTGATTACAATTGTATCGTTTTCTTTTAAACGCATGCGGTCAGAGCCAATTTGACGCCATTGTTGGCCGTTATCTAGCGAAATAATTAACTCGCCATAAGCTGCTTCTTTCACTGAAGTAACCATAGCTTTAATTTCAGTCTCTTTTTCTACCTGTGATTCTTTGTGCTCTAAGCCAAAATCGTCGGTTTTTGCCTTTGCTTGCATTGGTGCAGCAGCTACGACTAGAGGTACATTGTTAGCCGTTGGTGGAGTGAGCGTTTTTGTTATTGTTGGCTTTGTTAGTGATTTACCAGTAATTGTATTGTCATAGCAAAGTAATCGGTTAAAGTCATTTTCAATAAAGCTACATGCTTGCAGGGCCTGAGTATTCAATTCAGTTTGCGTAGCAAAAGTAGGCGTACTTAATAAAACCAATAGTGAGAGTAGTTGTTTTTTCATTTTATTCCTCAGATTCTTTTTGTGGTTTGGCGGTATAAAATTTTGCTAAAATTAAACCTAGTTCAAACAAAAGAAGCATCGGAAATGCTAATAATGTTTGTGATAAAACATCAGGCGGTGTTAGGAACATAGCCACTACAAAAACACCCACGACGATATAAGGGCGCTTTTCTTTTAAACTTTTTGTTGTTGTTGCGCCACTCCAGCATAGCAGCATAATAGCTACTGGAATTTCGAAAGCGATACCGAATGCAAAAAATAGTTTTAATACAAACCCTAAATAGCTACTTATATCGGGCGCAAGAGTCATCATCTCTGGGCCGGTACTTGTAAAAAAGCCTAAAATAATTGGCAGAACTACAAAATAACAAAAAGCTATGCCGCCATAAAATAATATTATACTTGAGGCGAGAATGGGCATGAGCATTTTCTTTTCGTGCTGATATAACCCCGGTGCTATAAAGCCCCAAATTTGATGCAATATCCACGGAATCGACGCAAATAAAGCGACAAATAAAGTAAGTTTGAAAGGTGCAAAAAAGGGTGCAGTTACATCGGTTGCAATCATAGTCGCAGTACTTGGCAAATGCGAAACTAACGGCTGTGCAACAAAGGCGTAAATATCATTCGCAAAATATACTATGGCAATGAAAATAACTAAAATGCTCAATAGTGCTTTTATTAGCCGATCACGTAACTCAATTAAATGCGCTACAAACCCCGATTTTACTTCCTCAGCCATTATTTTTTATACCATGTAGTAAGTTGACCACAAAGTGAGAAATAAATTTCACTTTTTCTCATCAAGTTGTTGGTTATTTGATGTATCAGATTGTGTTTTTTTGTAGCTGTGAGTAACTGATTCAGCCGCTTTTTGTAACTCTGTTAATGAACTTTGTAGCTCAGGGCTTAAGTCTTTTAGTTCTTGTTGTTCTGCTTTTTTAAGGTTTTCGTGAAGTTCATGAATACGCAGTTCTTCACTTACTTCGGCTTTTACCGAGTTGGCAAGTGATTTAGCGGTTTTAACCCATTTACTCACTGTTCTAATAGCAACAGGTAAGCGCTCAGGACCGAGCACCACTAAGCCAACAATAAAAATAACAACAAGCTCCCACATCCCCATACTAATTAAACCTTATTGCTATCTTTGTTTTTTTCAGTATTGGTTGAGTCGTCAACGGTGCTTTTTTCTGATTGTTGAATTTGCTCTGATTTTTCTTGCTCACTCGCTGTGTCGTCCGACATTGCTTTTTTGAAGCCTTTAACAGCGCCTCCAATATCACCACCCATACCGCGTAGTTTTTTTGTGCCGAAAAGTAAAACTATGATCGCTAAAACAATTAATAATTGCCAAATACTAATACCACCAAAACCCATGGTTTTCTCCAATATATAAAACGGTTAAATGTATATTTTAAATACTAATTATACGCCCAATAGCGCAAATAGCACTCAGTTTATGCGTTGCGCCATGCTGCAATAAAGCTAATAGCAGATAAGGCTATTGCAATGCTTGCAGCTACTAAATCGTGCTGTAAATAACAAAGTGTTGCCATAATCATTGTAGCACTACCAAATAAACTCAATATTAAAGGTTTATGAGATACCTTTTGTTCTTGAGGTTGATGAGCGTGTGGTGCACGCTTTAAATTTTGGTAAATTAGATCAGGTAACTCAGGCATTTTTTCAGCCCAAAATGGCAAGTTAGCATACATTTGCTTCAGTACTGATAGCGGTCCAACTTGCTGCTTCACCCAATCTTCTAAAAAGGGTTTGGCTGTTTTCCATAAGTCGAGTTGCGGGTAAAGCTGACGCCCTAATCCTTCAACGTATAATAAGGTTTTTTGTAGCAATACTAATTGCGGTTGTACTTGCATGTTAAAACGACGTGCAGTATTAAATAGATTTACGAGCACGTGACCAAATGAAATTTCAGCCAAAGGTTTATTAAATATAGGCTCGCAAACTGTGCGAATCGCAAATTCAAATTCTTCAATGCTAGTATCTGGTGGTACCCAACCAGAATCTACGTGTAGCTGTGCAACTTGGCGATAATCACGATTAAAAAAGGCGATAAAGTTTTCAGCTAAATAGCGTTTATCTTCTTTGCTTAACGTACCAACTATACCGCAATCAATACCGATATACATTGGATTTTCAGGATGCTCGCGAGAGACGAATATATTACCAGGGTGCATGTCGGCATGAAAAAAGCTGTCTCTAAACACCTGCGTAAAAAACACTTCTACGCCGCGCTCAGCAAGTAATTTCATATTAGTGTCTTGCGCCAGTAATGCATCCGTATCAGACACAGGTATACCGTAAATACGCTCCATTACCAGCACATTGCTACGGCTGTAATCACTGTAAACTGCAGGGATATATAATGAATCAGAGCCTTCAAAATTGCGTTTTAGTTGAATCCCATTGGCACCTTCTCGCATTAAATCGAGCTCGTCTAGGAGTGTTTTTTTGTATTCTTTAACCACTTCAACGGGGCGTAGACGTTTTGATTCGTTATGGACTTTTGCAAGTACCTTAGCGAGCTTTTCCATTAACGCCAAGTCGGCATTAATTTGCTCGTAAATATTGGGTCTAATAACCTTAATTACTACATCTTGCTCAATGCTTTGCTCATCAATAAGCTTTGCTGTATGTACTTGCGCTATAGATGCAGAAGCTAGTGGAGTTTGTGAAAACTCACTAAACAACTCACTTATGTCGTTAATTTCTAGCGCTTTTTCTATAATTTTTTGTGCAAGTGCGCCTTCAAATGGCTGAACTTGATCTTGTAAAAACGCAAGCTCTAAAGCGATATCATGAGGGAGTAAGTCACGACGAGTTGAGAGCATTTGGCCAAATTTAATCCAAACAGGACCAAGCTCTTGTAGTGCCAAACGTAAGCGTAGCCCTGCAGGTTTTTCTTTGTGCTGATTACGCAGCCAAAACAAACTGCCACGAGCTACTCTACCAAACCAAGGGATCTTATGTTTTGGAATTAGCTCGTCTAACCCATAGCTAAGTAATGTTTTGGTGATGTTATACAAACGTGCAGTCGACACAAAAAATCCTTAGCGGGTGTTTGAAGGTGAAAAAGAGTTTAACAAGGTATTTATACGCTGCTCAACAGCAGCGACTTGGCCTTTGAGTTCTCTATTTTTTTGTTTAAATTGCTCAAGTTCTAATGGGTGAATAGTAATTGCGAGCTCATCTTGGCATAAACTTGTAAGCATTGTACTTATTTTAGTGTTGGTTTTGCTGCTCTTTTGTTTTAGTTTTTTTAAGTGCAGATATAACTGCTGAGCGGGGGTATCGCCAATGTATCTAGAGAGCTGTTCAGGCCAATCAATATCAATGCCTGAAAACGCATTGCTATAAGTTTGCGCAATATTTAAATCGCCTTGTAAGTCGAGCTTATCTTGGCGAATTAACTGGGTAAGCATAGCTGGGTTTTTAAGCGCTAAAAGCGTGTCTATGTCTGCGCTGATCATACAATCTGCGTTTTCATTATTTTGAGCACTGTATAAGTGTAATTGCTCAGCGCTATAAACAAGTTGGATGCTTTGTTGCCAATCTCTTACTTCAACCACTAAGCGCTGATGTTTAACGGCGCTTAGCTTTTGAGATAATTGTGGGTCAAGGCTAAGTGCTTGATTTAGTACACGCTCAATAAGCGAAAGTACAAAATTAGGTAACATAAAAAATTCAGATGGCATTGCATCATTATTTTTTGTTATTTTCTCAAGCGCCATAACTGCTAGCCTTAATATTTAAAACCACGGTGCAGCGCAACAATTCCGCCTGTGAGGTTTTGGTATGTTGTTTGCTCAAAGCCTGCATCTTCCATCATCGCTTTTAGCGTGTCTTGATCTGGATGCATACGAATAGATTCAGCTAAATACTTATACGATTCACTGTCGTTAGCAACTAGCTTACCCATTGTAGGCAATAAATTAAATGAGTAAAAATCGTAAGCTTTACTAAGTACGTCATGCTCTGGTTTTGAAAACTCTAAAACAAGTAAACGACCACCTGGCTTTAAAATGCGGTACATAGAGCGTAATGCTTTGTCTTTATCGGTAACGTTACGTAAGCCAAAGGCAATAGTGATCACATCAAAGCTATTATCTGGGAACGGTAGCATTTCTGCATTCATTTGTACGTAGTCGATATTGCCCACTAATCCAAGATTATGCAGTTTTTCACGACCAACTTTAAGCATAGATGAGTTTATATCACCCAAAACAACTTGACCCGTTTCGCCCACTAATTGGCTAAACTTTGCCGTTAAGTCGCCAGTGCCGCCGGCTAAATCGAGTACATGATGGCCTTTACGAACACCTGAGCTTGCAATAGTTTGACGTTTCCATAAACGATGCACACCAAAAGACATTAAATCATTCATTACATCGTATTTTGCAGCTACTGAGTGAAATACATCAGCAACCATAGAAGCTTTATCGTTCTCGGCTACTGTTTTATAACCAAAATGCGTGGTCTTTTGTTCGGTTTCGTTCATGATTAATCTCTATCGTGACAATAGAGGTTAGTGTACTTTATTGTACACAGTAGGTGCAATTTGAATATGATTTATCAGGTAATTTATTGCCCTGCAGTGTAACTACTTTGACCTAATGACCGTGCTTTAAAAGCCGCATGAGATGCTTTTTTTGCTAACTGATTAAAATCATCTTCTTGTTGATGCTGAGCAATTCCTAGTGATAAGCCAATACTTGGTAGCTTGATACCTGTTTTTGAACTAACAAAGCGTAGCTTTTCGACCCCATTTCTTACTTTCTCGGCTATCACATTGGCCGTATCTGGGTCGATGTCGGCGAGCAAAACAGTAAATTGATCTTTAGCTGTGCGACCAGGTAAGCCACTTTGAAAAACATATTTTTGCACTTGCTTAGCAACTTTACTCAAAATGACTTCACCAATAATATCACCATAATTTTTAGTAAAGTGATCAAGGTTGTCTATTTGAATCGCTATTGCGCAAATAGATTTTTGTTGATTAGTCCACACTTGGGTTTGTTGCGTTAAATAATGGCGCTTATAAAGCCCTGTTTGGCTATCAATAATATGCTGTTTACGAAGTTGAGTTAGCTGCTTTTGTGTTTTTTCGTGTAGTTGTTTGGCTTTGCTTAGTTCTTGCTTAAATTGCTTATGTTGGTTGAGTAATTCGGCGGTTTGATTATGAAGAACTTCAAGCGCTTGACGGCTTTGTTCTATGTTGTTCTCATCTAGCGAATGTACGCATTCGCTCACTTGACCCGCAAAGCGAATTATTTGCTTTTCAGTAGCTTGAGAATTTTGAGAAAGTGAGTTTATAACACCATCAACATTTTGAATCATGTTGACTTGCGCTTTGTGGCCAGTATTTAAAAACTCAGAATGTAGTTGTTCAATTAAAACGCTATCTATATTGTCTTCAACAGCGATAGCACGGTCTAAAGCTTTATTTAGCTTGAGATTAGTTTGACTGGTATAAGCATAAATAACTTGATAATTCAGCGGCGTAGGTGGGAGCGTATAGCGCTCTAAAAAAACACACACTTTGGTCATTTTTTCTTGTGCAATAGCCATGGAATCATGGAACATCATTTTAAATACCAACTAAGTACGCATAAGTGCAAATTTTAAAATATCTCATTCCATGAGGCGGTTATGCATCCCAGCTTTTTATTATTTTTATCTACAGTAATCTTTATAATCGCTATTTAAAAGGAAAAATGAGAGTTAGGGAACTTAAATTTTACTTTAGCGGCTCAATAGCTGTTTTTGTCATCAATTAAGCTTGTTTTTACTTCATTTAATGTATGTAACGTATTAATACACTTAGTATAAGTAGGGATTATTACTATGAGGTTGGTCTCATTTACTTGCTATTTATTTACCCTACGATAGCTTTATGAAATTAATAACACTGCTAAGTTACATTATAATGAATCATTTTTTAATTAAGCCACTTCGCCAATCTTTATTTGGTATCACGGTTTTGTGCTCATTAAGTGCATGCCAGATGACCATGCAAAATTCAGATCAACAATTTACTCAAGTAGCGCAAAGTATTGTTGATTATAGAGAAAGCATTAACCCTTACGATAGTGTAGGTGGTGTTGAAGGTTATTTATTACCAAATTTATCCCCTGAATTTTTAGCGCAAGAATATAAAAATAAAACGCAATTACTTGCTGAATTAGACACTATTAATATTGAAAAGCTAAGCGACGAAAATCAAATTAACTTCGATATTATTCGAGCTCAAGTACAAAACAGTGTCGATGAATATGTATTTAATGCGCACTATATGCCGCTCACCTCTGAATATGGGTTTCATTCTGGTTTGTCGTACATAATAAATAGTTCTCAATATAAAAACCCGGAAGACTACCAAGTGTATCTTGCACGATTGGCGCAAGTTCCACGCTTTTTTGAGCAAAACATGTATTGGATGAAAAAAGGGCTTGAGACAGGGCTTACTCAACCTAAAGCTGTATTGGAAGGTTATGAAGATTCAATTAATGCCTACATTGTTGACGATGTAACTACGTCTGAATTTTATAAACCATTTTTAACTAACACAGCTGGTTTAAGTGAAAGTGAATTTAAAGCACTACAACAAAAAGCTAAAAATATTATAAAAGAAGAGGTTATAAAATCTTATAAAGATTATTTAGCGTTTTTTACGCAGCAATATCGACCTGGTGCACGTACAAGTATTGGTATATCAGATACACCTAATGGCGAAGCGTTTTATAAAAATAGAGCTAAGTATTACACCACTACCGATATGACACCTAAAGAGATTCACGAACTTGGCTTAAAAGAAGTTGCGCGAATTCGTAGTGAAATGGAAAGCGTAATAGCAGAGGTAGGTTTTAAAGGCACGTTTGCCGAATTTATCCACTTTTTACGCACTGATCCACAATTTTACGCCACAACACCAGAGCAACTTTTAAAAGAAGCATCTTATATTGCTAAAAAAATGGATGCACAACTGCCTAAGTTATTTCATACCTTACCACGCAAACCTTATGGTGTAGCACCTGTACCGGCCAGTATTGCACCTAAATACACAACCGGTCGATATTCAGGCTCTAATCGAGATGATGAAGCAGGGTATTATTGGGTAAATACTTACGCTTTAGATAAGCGCCCTTTGTATGTTTTAGAAGCATTAACGCTGCACGAAGCAGTGCCAGGTCATCATTTACAGATATCACTTAATGCAGAGCTTGAAAATCTGCCGAGCTATCGTCGTGATGCTTACCTCTCGGCATTTGGCGAAGGTTGGGGGCTTTACTCTGAATATTTAGGTTTAGAAGCCGGCTTTTATCAAGACCCATATAGCCGTTTTGGTCGTTTAACGTATGAAATGTGGCGAGCAGCGCGTTTAGTTGTTGATACAGGTATGCATATGTATGGCTGGAGTCGCGAGCGTGCCATGAACTTTATGAGCGAAAATACAGCGCTTTCGTTGCATAACGTTAAAACCGAAACCGATCGTTATATTACATGGCCTGCACAGGCGCTTTCGTACAAAATAGGTGAGCTTACTATTAAGCGTTTACGCATTGAAGCAGAGCAAGCGCTAGGAAAAAGCTTTGATATTCGTGAATTTCATCATCAAATACTACGCCATGGTTCAGTGCCTTTATCGGTACTTGAAACGCAAGTGCGTTTATATATAAAAGCAGAGTTAGCTAAACAACAGAATTAGATATAAGGCAGTTAAAGCCTTGAACAAATAAAAGTGTTATGTCATTTTGGTGATATAGCACTTTTTTATTTTAAAAACAGTCATCAAGGGGCCTTGGGTGAGTAATTTTATAATGTTTAGTATTGATGTATTTGCAAGTATGTTTATTGTTGTTTTAGGGTTATTGGTTTTAATCGTTGTCGTTTTTTATATTCGAGATGTAACACAAACCAAGCATGCAATTAGACGTAATTACCCTGTTATTGGTCGCTTTCGATATTTTTTTGAACGCCAAGGTGAGTTTTTTAGACAGTACTTTTTTGCTCAAGATAGAGAAGAAATGCCGTTTAACCGCGCAGAGCGTAGTTGGGTTTATCGTGCAGCAAAAGATGTTGACCGTACGGCTGCATTTGGCTCCACGCAAAGCTTAGAAGTAACAGGTACGGTTATGTTTATGAACTGTGCATTTCCTACTTTAGACGAAGAAGCGCTCGACCCGAGTAATGTTACTTTGGGTCCATACTGTAAAACACCTTACACGACCAACTCGTTATTCAATGTATCTGGTATGAGTTTTGGTGCGCTTTCAAAGCCAGCTGTACGAGCCTTATCAAAAGGGGCAAAACTAGCGGGTTGTTGGATGAACACCGGTGAAGGGGGATTAAGTCCTTATCATTTAGAAGGTGGTGCCGATTTAGTGTTTCAGATTGGTACAGCTAAATATGGTGCACGAGACGAGCATGGAAATTTAAGTACTGAAAAGCTAAAAGAAATAGCGGCTCACGAACAAGTAAAAATGTTTGAACTTAAAATGAGCCAAGGTGCAAAACCAGGTAAAGGCGGTATGTTACCAGGGCGCAAAGTTAACGCCGAAATAGCTAAAATTAGGGGCATACCAGAAGGGCAAGATTCTATTAGCCCCAATGGTCATCCTGAAATTAAAAACCCAGCCGATATTCTCGATATGATTGCCACTGTGCGTAACGCGACAGGTAAACCTACAGGGTTTAAAGCCGTTATTGGTGCTTACGGATGGTTAGAAACGTTGTTCGCTGAAATAAACCATCGTGGTATAGAGTCTGCACCTGACTTTATTACTATAGATAGTGCTGATGGTGGTACGGGCGCAGCACCACAACCGCTTATGGATTCGGTGGGTTTACCACTGCGCGAAAGTTTACCGCTTGTAGTTAATATGCTTGAAAAACATGGACTGCGAGATCGTATTAAAATAATCGCGTCTGGTAAATTAATTGTTCCTTCAAAGGTTGCTTGGGCGTTAGCGCTCGGTGCTGATTTTGTTGTATCGGCTCGAGGGCATATGTTTGCACTGGGCTGTATTCAGGCAATGCAATGTAATAAAGATACCTGTCCGACCGGGATCACTACGCATAACGAGCGTTTGCAACGCGGCTTAAATGTAGCTGATAAAGCGCAACGAGTAGCTAACTATAATAAATACATTCATTACGGAGCTGGGCTAATAGCCCATTCTTGTGGTGTGACTAGTGCACGCGAATTAAAACGTGAACATGTACGTATAGTGCAAGAAAGTGGTTTATCAGAACCGCTCGATAAAATTTACGAAAACTATAAGTAAGTTTTTAACTAACTAAAAAAGGCGCTAATAGCTGTCTCTTGATCACAAGTCTGACTCAAGAGATTTTGCTAAATCGTAGCCTTCCAGGATGGCTTGTAACTTAAGCCATCCTTGCCATAACACTTTCACAGATGCACGCCCTGTGCGCTTGGTATCTTTCCAGCCTCCTAACTTTGCCAGTTCCTGATACGCCCATGACATATTTGGAGCAGTTTCAGGCAATGGTGTTTTTATTCTCTTTAACCACAATAACTTCCATGCTTTGGGAGATAACAGTTGTTCACAACTTGGAGAATCAGGCTGCTCATTGGTGAACTTTAGTTGCAATATTCGCGTCGCAATAAAGCCATTAATCGTCACCAATCTTTCCATGTTATCTTGGCTTTGAAGGCGTAAACTTTCGATATCCGTACCATCACTTTTCCAGACTTTATGGTATTCCTCTACAAGCCAACGGTGCTCATAGTAGGTGATGATAGCTAAAGCGTCTTCTTTGCTGGTGACTGGTTCACTGGTTAATAGGTGCCAGCTTAAGCCGTTCTCAGCGTTTCCTTGCTCTGCACAGCCGACATAGTAAACTGGGAGGGAGCGTCCTTTCTTATTGTAAGGCGCTTTGAGTGTCACTGGCGCATAGGTGATATCCAGTGTTGCGCTTCGGGCTTTTCTTCCTCCTTTTTGTGCAATGTGGATGTGTTTGGTGCCTGCACTCATCAGCTCGCTTGCAAACGCATAGAGCTTATCCTCACCTTCTTCAATATGACGACCTTGCATCGAGCGTACGACGAATCGTTGCTGCTCGCTCAGTTTATACTGCAAGTATTCGTAGATGTCCGCTTCGCGGTCACACACCGATATCACGTTCGCCATTTGTCCTTGCAGCCGCTCTGCCATCGCTCGTGACGCTGACTCCCACTTGTAACT
>NZ_JADYXK010000034.1:0-35903 GCF_015864275.1 Pseudoalteromonas sp. NZS11_1 | reverse complement strand
GTATCAAGTAACCAATGACTAAGCATAAAAATACCCTCATAATCAAAAGATGATAAGGGTATTGTGAAGCAACCAAAAGATCGGTCAACCGATCAAAAATACCTTAACTGATCGGTGTTAAGCTATAGGCTGGGTTTTTACGTTTAGCCATAAGGACATTATGCTTTATCTCACGTTATTTATTAGCGCATTTATATCTGCCACATTACTGCCTAGCTCTTCTGAGGTGATAATGGTGGGGATGATTGCCCAAGGTAAAGTTAATTTATGGCTTATGTGGTGCGTAGCAACACTTGGAAATGTATTGGGAAGCTGCGTTAATTACTGGTTAGGCACGCAGGTACTGCGTTTTAAAGATAAAAAATGGTTTCCGGTATCGCAAAAAGGGCTTGATAGCGCACAAAAGCAATTTAATAAATACGGTGTGTATAGTTTGTTGTTTGCTTGGCTGCCAGTAGTAGGCGATCCGCTAACTGTAATTGGGGGGATATTTAAAGTACGCTTTAGTATGTTTTTATTACTAGTAACACTAGGCAAAGGCGCGCGCTATTTAGCGGTTATCGCCCTTACCGTAGGATTCGAAAAGCTTTTTTAAATAAGTTTTTTAAGACCTTATTTAGCCCAATCAAGCGTTAACGACACTGAGTCGGCAAAACGCAGTGCATGCGGTTTATCAACACGTGCTTTAGCGTAATGAACACTTGGGTGTGAGTGACAAACCGCAAGAATTTCAGCCACTAATTTTTCGAGCAATAAGAAGTGGCCTTGCTCTACTAAGCTAATTACTTCTTTGGTGATCACTTTATAATTAAGTGCTTGGTCAACTTCATCCGTTTTACATGCGTCATCAGCAGGGTAGTGAATCTCTAGGTTGATCACTACATCTTGCTTTTTTTCACGCTCATCGGGGTTAAAGCCAATAAACGTACGCAGGCGCAAATTAGTAACGTTAATAATTGCATTAGCCATAGGGTTAACCTTTTATAAGTTGCAAAAATTCGTTGCGTGTTTTAGGGTCGCTTCTAAAGTTACCTAACATTACTGATGTACGCATGCTTGAATTTTGCTTTTCTACACCACGCATCATCATACACATGTGTTTTGCTTCAACAATAACGCCCACACCTTTAGCGCCAGTAACTTCTTCAACTGCTTTAGCGATTTGATGCGTTAGCTGTTCTTGAATTTGAAAACGGCGTGAAAACATATCAACAATACGTGCAAATTTAGACAAGCCCAATACTTTACCGTTTGGAATATAAGCAATATGGCAACGGCCAATAAAAGGTAGTAAATGATGCTCACACATAGAGTAAAGCTCTATGTCTTGCACTAACACCATGTCGTCAGCGTCAGATGTAAATACCGCTTTATTAGTTATTTCATCAAGCGTTTGACGATACCCTTGCGTTAAATATTCCATTGCTTTTGCAGCACGTTTTGGCGTATCAAGTAAGCCTTCGCGGTTAGCATCTTCGCCTACTGCGGTGATGATTTTTTCGTAACTTTCTTTTAATTCATTGTGCATAAATATCTCAGTTTATTTATATTTACTTTAAATGACGGCCGCCATCAACAGGCAAAGAGCGCCCTGTGATGTAGTGGCTTTGTAATAGTAAATCAATGCTATTGATAATTTCTTGGCATCCGGGTTCAATGCCCATTAATGATTTTTTAAGGGTCTTAGCTCGATATTGCTCATCGTCATGTTCATTAAAAATAATGAGTGATGGAGCAACCGAGTTCACTTTTATGTTTGGCGCATATTTAGCGCTAAACGATTTAGTTAAGTTATCGAGAGCTGCTTTACTTGCTGCATAAGCTAAGTGTTTAGGGCTGCCTGTTTCAACTACATAATCAGTAAGGTGAATTATATCAGCAGGTACTTTTTCACTTTGCTGATAGTTTATAAGCAGCTCAGCGCACATTAAATTAATTAAATACGGTGTTTTGGCGTGTATACGCATCATATTATCGAACAGTACTGCAAAGTCAGGATTGTTAGCTTCGCAGTCCCAGCTTGATGCATTGTGAACAATAGCGCGCAGCGATGTTGTATGCTCTTTAAGCGTATTTATAAATGCACTTATACCGTCATCGGTACTAAAATCGGCATAAATACATACAGCGCCTAGTTGCTCTAATTTATCAACAGCGTTGTGGCGAGTACGATACGTAATAATAACAGCCTGCCCTTGGGCTATATAATGCTGAGCGAGCGCTAAACCAATACGTTGGCCTGCGCCGGTAATTAAGATGGGCGATGTCATATAAGGCAGTGTTCTCTTTGGCGGGTAACTTATACCAATATTGTTAAAACATGATCGATCTATCGCTATTTTCTTAGGGCTATAATAGATCACTAATTTAACGCAATTGGTATTATAAAATTTAAAGCGTTAATTCATTAAAATATACGCAGTTTCTTAATCTGTCGATCAAAAAAGCAATTAATCCTCAAAGGCGTTAATTGCTTTATTTTATTTACTAAAACATTAATCGTAAATTGTCGGAATTGGTTGGCGCTTATGTTGTGTACGCATGTAAATACTTACAAGCTTTTGTTCAACGTCTTTAGAAACAGATTTACCTTCTAAAAAGTCATCAATTTGCTCATAGCTCAAACCAAGTGCTTCTTCATCTGTTAAGCCTGGGCGGTCGCTTTCTAAATCAGCTGTAGGTGCTTTATCTACTAATAAAGCTGGGGCACCGAGTGCAGTAGCAAGTGCACGCACTTGGCGTTTTGATAAACCAAATAGCGGAGCTAAATCGCACGCGCCGTCACCAAATTTAGTATAAAAACCAGTAATGTTTTCAGCACTATGATCGGTACCCACTACTAAGCCTTGGCAAAAGCCAGCAATTTCGTACTGAGCAACCATACGTTGGCGTGCTTTAACATTACCTTTAATAAAATCTATCTGAGCTTGCTCTGGCAGTGCTTCACCACAGCCAACTACAGCAGCTATAGCTTGCTCATGCAATGCATCAGCCGCAGGTTGTACGTTTACGGTCATACGTTTACTTGGCTGGATAAAATCAACCGCCATTTGCGCTTCGTCTTCATCGGCTTGTACGCCATAAGGTAAGCGCACAGCAATAAATTGGTATTTGTCAGTATCGTGTTCTTTATTTAGCTCGTTTACGGCAAGTTGACATAAGCGGCCGCAAGTTGATGAGTCAACACCACCACTAATACCCAATATTAGTGATCGTGAGTGAGCTGCTACTAAACGTGCTTTAATAAAAGCAACCCGGCGAGTTATCTCAGCATTTACATCAATAGTTGGCTTAACCTTCATTTCAGCCATAATTTCGGCGCGCATTGCCAGCTCCTTATAAAATTTAATATGTGATACGCAATAAACTTATTATGTGATTTAGTCTTAATTAATTAAAGTTTTAAATGAGCTTTTATTTTGCGAAGCTCTACTTTTAATTCTTCTACTTCTGCCAGTAAATCACTTAATTCTTTATCTTTAATTACTTCGCTTGGTAGAGCAACAAAGGCATCGGCGGGATTATTTTGTTGTTCGCCAAATAAATGAATGTATCGGCTGTCGCGTTTACCTGCTTCTCGTTCTAATTTACGGGCGTAATCGCTTTCAATCAGTTTATTGAGCGCTGTTTCTACTTCATTTACGTTATTAAAATCAGCAAGCCTAGCACTGCGAGTTCTTAATTCACCTGGGGTTTGGGCACCACGTAAAAGTAATAAACAAACAATGGCACGTTGCTGAGCAGAAAATTGCAGATTACTAAACTCAGTGTTGCAAAAGCGGTGGTCGTATTTATTTACGCGACCAGAAAGCCCTTCATCTATAGTTACCAAACGCATGTCTATTAGTTCATCAAGTGCGTTTTGCACGTCACTATCTGTAAGATTTAACACAGGATCGCGATTAGACTTTTGGTTACATGCGTTCACTAGAGCGTTTAACGATAGCGGATAATGTTCTGGCGTTGTGCTTTGTTTTTCTAGTAAGCAACCAAGAATACGTTGTTGATTTGCTGATAACTGCATAAATAATCTCAAATTAGTAAGCGTATTTTATTAGCTTACACCTTTATTGGATACCAAGCCATTGCTGGAGTTTAGGTTTTAGTGCGGCTAAATCGAGCGGCTTACTTAAATAGTCGTTCATGCCTGCTGCTAGGCATTTTTCTTTATCGCCCTGCATGGCATTGGCTGTAAGTGCAATAATAGTAATATTTTCATTACCCTTACCTGCATCGCCTTCTCTAATGGCTTTAGTGGCTTGGTAGCCATCCATTTCAGGCATTTGGCAATCCATTAAAACTAGTTTATATGGCTTACCTTGTTTTGCATTGAGTTTTACAATTGCCTCAAGCCCATTTTCAGCAATATCAAAAGTCACACCTGCTTGCTTTAATAGCGCCGAGGCAACTACTTGGTTTATTTTATTGTCTTCAACGAGCAGTAGTTGTGGCTCTGATGAATCGAGTACTGGTGCTTTAGTTAGTTTATTTTGTAGTTGTGCTTGTTGCTGCTGTTGTTCAATGTATTTATCGTTAGTGAGTGAGTCAAACAAATCAGAAGGTGTGAGTGGTTTGAAAATCATACAGTCGACTTCCATACCTACTTTAGACTCCTCTGGTGAATAACTCATTGGCGCCATAAGAACTAACTTGCAACTATGCATATTTATAAAGTTTTTAAGCGCAGTTATATGCGTTTGCGGCGCTTTTTCAAAAAAGTAGTAATCAACTAAAATAGCTTCAGGGTGGGTGGTTACATTATTTAAATAATCATCAACCTCAAGATAGTCATGTATGCAATTAACCTTTGCACCCCATACCGTGAGTTGTTTGCTGGCTGTATTTGCATTTAACGAGCACTCATCAATAATTAAAATATGTTTGTTTTTAATTAAATGACTCGGTAAATCTTGTTCTTTACTTAAGCGAGGCTGTATTTGTATTGTGAAAGAAAATGTACTTCCTTCACCTTGCATGCTGTTTACGCTTACTTCACCGTTCATCAGCTCACACAGTTGTTTTACTATGGCAAGGCCAAGCCCTGTGCCCCCAAACTGGCGTGTAGTTGAGGTATCTGCTTGTGTAAACGAATCAAATAACGACGCTTGTTTTTTAGGGTCAATACCAATGCCAGTATCAATAATCGAACATTGTAGGAACGAGCCATCCGTTGTTTCATCCACTTTGGCGGTAATAACTACTTCGCCATCAATAGTAAATTTAACGGCGTTGCCAATTAAGTTATTCAAAATTTGGCGTAAGCGGTTCGGATCACTAATTATTTCGCTAACTGTAATTTGAGTGGCATCTAAAATAAGTTTTGTATTGTTTTGCTCTACTTTTAAAGCAAACGACTCAACCACTTCTCCTAATAACCGAGGTAGGTTAAATTGCACGTTTTCAATATCGAGCTTACCGGCTTCAATTTTAGAAAAGTCTAATATGTCGTTAATTATATTAAGTAAAGATTGAGCTGATGACTGAGCAAGTTCGATATGATGCTTTTGCTGTAGGTCTAGTTGCGTTTGCTTAATTATATTAAGCATGCCTAAAACACCATTCATTGGTGTGCGAATTTCGTGGCTCATACTTGCTAAAAATTCACTTTTAGCTTCAACAGCTTGTTCTGCTGTTTCTTTGGCAGCAACCAGCTTTTGTTCAGTTTCAATTCGTTGCTGGCTCGAGTGCAAGCTGCCAATTAACGCTGCAACGGCAATTAAAAAGCTTTCTTCGTTTTTAGACCAGTGGCGCTTGGATTGACATTGCTCGGCGCAAACAACGCCTATAGCACCACTTCCCGCAGGAATAATTACGCACAGCATTGATTTAATCTCGAGTGGCATTAAATACTGCTCTTTAATTGGTGCGAGTATTGGGTGTTCTAGTGCATCGGGTGCATTAAATACTGCTTGATGATCTATTGCATTAAAAAAGCCGGGGTTGTTTTTTCTTAGCCAAATAGAGTCAATTTTGTCACTAGACGAATGTTTGCTATGTATGGCAAAGGGGCTTAGTTGAGACTTGTCTTCATTAAAAAACCAAATACTGGCACGTTTAATATCGAATGCTTGGCAGATTGCTTCAGTGATAATATCTTTCGATTGGCTAAGTTGCCCATTTAATATTAATTTATTAACGGTAAGAGAAGCTAAAATTTCGTTATGTAATGCGGTTTTATTATTTTCTAATTCAATTTTTTTACGGGTATCAATATTCTGTAGTGAGCCAAAAATGCGTGTGCATCGTCCATTCTTTCGTTCTGCTTCACCATGTACGAGTACCCAAACAGATTCACTTTCTGCATCCATTACTTCTAATTCAACTTCGTAGCTTTCACCATATTTTATGGCTCGTTCAATTAAAGGTTTAATTGTTTCTCTGCTAGTGCCTTTTTTAAAGTAGTTTAAATCTTTAGGCCATTCTGGTTGGTTATTTAATGGGTATTTAAATAGTTTTTTGGTCATATCAGACCAATACACTTGTTTAGTTTCTAAGTTAAATGACCATGCGCCTATTTGAGCTAGATCACTCATTGCTTCAAGCATTTTTTCGTTTTGTTGCTGACGATTAAGCATTTTCAAAAAGAATAAAAAGGCCCAAATTAATAATCCGCAAATAATAATAATCGATAACCGAAGTGGCCATATTGATGAAATAGGAGGGCTCCAACCGATTTTTGGCGCTACATATAACTGCCAGCTGCCGCCTTGAAAATTTAGAGTGAACTCAAGAGGATCTTGCTGAATAATATTTTGATTGCCGAAAAAAAACTCGCCTTTTTTACCTAAACCATTACGCCCTTGAATGGCAACGTTGTACTGTTTTTCTAATTCATAAACGCCAGAATTGATATAAACTTTGTCAATATCGAGTACAACCGACAACAACCCCCAAAACTCATTATTAGGAGGGGTATACACCGGAACCCTGGCGATTAATGCTTCCCCCCCCTGAACTAATGTTAGCGGTCCTGCCATAATAATTGTGTTGGTATCGCGGGCTCTAAGTGCATCAGTACGCTGATTTTTATTATCTAAAAAATTAAGGCCAATTGCTTTTTCGTTCCCTTTTAAAGGATAGGTCATTTGAATGACCATATTGGGAGCGCCACCAATATTACGAAGTTCATTTGATGTATCAAAAAGAGGAGCTGCGATTTGTTCAAAGCGTTCTTGTTCTAAACCCGGTTCTGCGGCAACGGCAACACCTAAACCCCGTACTAGTTGAATATTAGAAACTAAGGTTGATTCGAGTTGAGCTCTATAAGTACTTACTTCTGATAGAATTTGTAGGCGGTGAGCATCTTTTACACGATTATAGTTAATACGATCAAGAACAACACCAACTAGTACAGTTAGCGTAAGCGATAACCAAAAGGTCAGCTTAAAGTTATAAACATTCGTTTTTTTGTTATTACTAGACGGTGGCATTAGCTACATCGTGGCGTTAATTTAGGCAAATTAACTATAGCTAATTTATGACATAAATGAAAACGGCGCATTAACAAATGCGCCGTTTATTTTTTATAATTAGTAGTTTAGCGAGTTACGAATCGCTAACTTCACGCGCCCAATGATTTTGCTTTGCTACGTGTAGTTTACGGTAGCCATCTAGTAGCGCTGCATGCTTTTTAAAGCCTTCAAGCGATAAACCTGGAAAAGTTAAACCGTTAAACTGCTTTTTACCTTCGGCAATTTCTATAGCCAGCGCTACATTATTAGCACCAAACATTAAGCCTAATGCATCTTGGTAATCAGCGTATTCGCGCTCGTCATCGTATTTAATTTCAAGAATCGCTTTTAAACAGCGGAAGTGGCGCATTGCATCTTCGTTTACTTGGCCTGTATGAAGTATCCAATCAACCCAATCAATGGCTTCTTCGCTGCCTGCGGCTAAACATAGGTGCGCTTTAAGTTCACCTATACGCAGTGTGTGCCATGGTGTGTCGGCATCAGTTGCTAAGCCAATAAATTCTGCGGCGCGGATAATATCGCTATGACCGGCTTCTTCTAGGCTGTCGTAAATTTCCATCCATTGCTCTGCATCGTACTGATCAAGCGATAGGAATGCTTCGCGAAATTTAGCGCCTTCGTTGTTGTTGCGCCAAATAAGCTCATCAACTGGGTAAATATCTGACATGCCCGGTACTAAAATACGACATGCGTATACGTTTAGGTGCGTGTAATCCATGATGTAGATATCATGCTCCATGCTGTGAATCAGGTCAGTACAGAAGTTATATTCTTGCTCTGTTGTGCCGCTAAAGTCCCAGTGTACAAATTCAAAGTCAGGTTTTGCACGGAAGAAATCATGCGAAATCAAACCGCTTGAATCAATAAAGTGCAGTTCAATGTTCTCTGGTGTTGCTACTTCATCGTTATCAAATGTTGCAGGTTGGAATACATCTAGTTGATCTAAACGACGACCTTGTAGTAACTCAGTAACGGTACGCTCAAGCGCTACTTCAAATGAAGGGTGAGCACCAAAAGAGGCAAACACAGAACCATCAGTTGGGTTAATAAGCGTTACGCTCATTACTGGGTAAATCCCCCCAAGCGATGCATCGGCAATACGTAAATGAAAGCCATGGCTGCGAAGCTCTTCACACGCTTCGTGAATTTTAGGATATTGCTTAACAACGTCTTCAGGCACGATTGGTAAACAAATGCCTTCGGCGATGATGCGGTTTTTAATCGCGCGCTCAAATACTTCTGATAAACCTTGTACGCGAGCTTCAAATTTTGTGTTACCTGCGCTCATACCGTTAGATACAAAAATATTACCAATAACGTTTACCGGAATGTATACGTCTTGGTTATCGCGTTGGCGAGTGTAGGGCAGGGTACAAATGCCACGATCAATATTGCCAGAGTTAAAATCAAAAAGGTGTGATGCGTTTAGTTCGCGCTCTGGGTCAAAGTAATCCCATAAGCTTTCATCCATAATACCTTGTGGTACTTCGTCGCCTTCAACTTTAAACCATTTTTCGGTTGGGTAATGAGTAAACTCGCCATTGGCAAATTCTTCACCTAGATAAAAGTCTGCAAAAAAGTAGTTACAGCTTAAACGCTCAAAGTATTCACCGAGTGCTGAGGCAATAGAGGCTTTGTCGGTTGCGCCTTTACCATTGGTAAACATAACACCGCAGTCACTGTCTTTTATATGAACCGAATAACAGTTAGCTACAGGGTTAAGCCAAAGCGCTTCTTCAACATTAATGTGTAGGGCTTCAAGCTTGTTTTGCATGGTAAAGATTGACGATTCTAGGTCGCGGTCTTTACCTTTGATAAATGTTTTTTCAGTCATATTGATCTCAACTAGTTCTGCACGATGTGTGGAGCTGACATTATCGTGGATTTTGATGTTTATTTCACCCTTTGCGAGCAAGAACATTATTATTTAATAAAACTGTGGTTATTATATGTCCTTAACGCTTGGTCAAAACGTGCAAAGGAAAGGTTGATGTTTAAAGTAATCAAACGCTTGTTATTATTAATTGTGATTTTAGGGCTGGCAAGTACCGCCGTTGTTTATGGGGTACTTAGTTTAAGTTTACCTGCCCTTGATGGAAACGGACGTAGTAACGCGGTAGTAGATCCTGTAAAAATTTCGCGCGATGCATTAGGGCAAGCAGTAATAAATGCAAATAGCCGAAACGATGCAGCCTATGGTTTAGGTTATGTGCATGGGCAAGACCGATTTTTTCAAATGGATTTACTAAGACGTAATGCCGCAGGCGAGCTAAGTGAATTATTTGGCGAAGCCGCGTTGGGACTCGATAAAAAGATGCGTTTTCATCAATTACGTAAACGCAGCCAAATTATTTTACAAACGCTGCCTGATGCAGATAAGCAATTACTTAAAAGTTACGCTCAAGGTGTAAACGAAGGGTTAGCGCAAGTAGGGTATTCAAGCTTTGAATATTTACTAACCGGTGCAACACAAAAGCCATGGCAAAGCGAAGACAGCTTACTTGTGATATTTAGCATGTACCTTGATTTACAAAGCGCCACATTTGAGCGTGACCAAGCACTCATTCAAATTGAGCAAGCGTACACAAAGCAAATGGTTGATTTTTTAACGCAACCAAGTAAGTACCAAGCCGCACTTGATGGCAGTAAATTAGCGCCTTATAGCGCCGGCATACCTACTTTGCCAACTCAAACACAGCATACAGTTAAAAGTATTGAAGCCAACGAAGAGCGCGGCAGTAATAACTGGGCTGTTACAGGAGCGTTGACTAAAACAGGTGCTGGTATGGTGTCGGATGATATGCATTTATCGATGGCAGTGCCCGTAATTTGGTACAGAGCTCAGCTAAATTATACACAAAATGGAAAACCTGCTCAGGTAACCGGTGTATCGCTGCCCGGGGCGCCGGCCATTGTTGTTGGCACTAACAACAATGTTGCATGGGGATTTACTAACGGTTATTTAGATACAGCCGATTGGATTGCATTAAACGATGATAGTAAAACATGGCAAGTTGATGAACCAATTGCATTACCCGATGGGGAGGTTGAAAACTACCCATTAATACTCAGCGAATACGGACCTGTAAAATACATTAACGAAAAACCTTATGCATTGAGCTGGGCTGCACATCAGCCTTACGCCGTTAATATGCAATTATTAAAGTTAGAGCAAGCCAAAACAGTAGATGATGCACTTGCCGTAGCAAGCGATGTAGGAATACCTGTGCAAAACCTAATGGTGGTCGACAGCCTTGGTAGCGCAGCGTGGAAAAATATGGGCGGTATACCGGCTCGTAAAACGCCAAGTGAGCTCGGTGTAAATGCCGATGACTACTCAGTGCTTTGGCAGCAAACCGAATTAGAACGTCCCTTTATTAAAAACCCACAAAGCGGCAGATTATGGACTGGTAATTCTCGCGTGGTATCGGCTGAAGATAACGCGCGTTTTGGCAATGGTGGCTATGCACTCGGTGCACGTTCGAGTCAAATTCGCGATAGATTATTTGAAAAACAAACATTTGCAGAGAGCGACTTTTACGCACTACAGCTCGATAATCAAGCTCGCTTTTTAATGCCTTGGCATGCTCTGCTATTAAAGCAATTAAAAGCCGATAAAACTAAAAATCAGCAATATATAACAGCGCTCGAAAATTGGCAGCAATGTGCGTGTTCAACCTCCATAGGGTATACCTTAGTTAAGCGCTACCGCGATGAAGTGATTAATATTTTATTTAGTAATATTGAAAGCCAATTAAATAAACAGCAAGGCACACTTAAATACGTAAAACGAGATTTAGAGCCCGCAGTTTGGCAGCTTATTAATAACAAACCCGATACGTGGATAAACCCGCAATTTAAAAGCTGGGATGCACAATTACACGGTGCATTTAACCAAACTATCACTAAGCTTACTGAGCAATTTGGTAATAATGTACAAAGCTGGCAGTGGGGCAAGGTCAATGAGTTAGTGATAGAGCATCCGTTTGCAAAGCAAATGCCGTTACTTGCTAAGTTATTAAATATGCCCACAGCAGCGGGTTTTGGTGATAGCTACATGCCCGCCGTACAAGGACGTAGTTTTGGCGCATCGCAGCGCTTTATTGCCCAACCTGGGCATTTAGAACATGCAATTTTAGCTATTCCGGGTGGGCAATCGGGGCACCCTCTTTCTGAATTTTATAGAGCGGGGTTTAGTGATTACGTAGAGGGTAAACATACACCTTTATTGCCTCAAGAGTTAATACATCAAATAGTAATAAAGCCGACACGATGAACTAAAGTATAGCTAAACACGTTCTATATAATTACCAATAAAACAACAGAGAACTAAAATGAAAAAAATATTACCCGCATTAATAACAGGTTTATTACTAAGTACAGCAGCGCAAGCCGACGAGGGACCAGTAACAGCACAAAAGCTAAGTGAGCATGTATACGTACTATTTGGGCAAGGCGGTAATATTGCAGCAAGTGTAGGTGATGATGGCATTTATATTATTGATGATCAGTTTGCCAAACTCTCAGATGATATTAAAAAAACGATTAGCGATTTAAAACCAGGCAGTGCAGAGTTTGTTATTAATACACATCATCATGGCGATCATACCGGTGGCAACGAAAACTTTGCTAAAGCGGGTGCGCACGTTATAGCACACGACAATGTACATAAACGTTTAGAAGAGCAGCATGGAGAAGGGTCAGACTTTTTACCGCGCATTAGTTTTGGTCACGATTTAAAACTGCATTTTAATAATGAACATGCCCATGTAGTGCATTACGAACATGCACATACCGATGGCGACTCGGTTGTCTTTTTTAGTAACGACAACATAGTGCACATGGGCGACATTTACTTTAATTTTGGCAGCTTACCGTTTGTTGATGTAGATAGCGGCGGCAGCGTTGATGGTATTTTAGCGGCAGTAGACGATGTAGTTAAACAAATTGACGACAACACTAAAGTAATACCAGGACACGGTAAGGTAAGTGACCGTTCAGGACTGATAGCGTATGGTAAGCTAGTTCAAAATGCGAAAGATGTGATGCTAAAAGCAATGCAAAATAATGCAAGCTTAGAGCAAGTACTTAAAGCCGATCCATTGGCAGAACTTGGTCTTGAATACGCAGGCTGGTTACCAAAAGAGAAAGTAACCACACTTTTTTATCGCAGTTTAAAGTAGTACATCTAAAGTAAAAAACATGATACAAAGCTGAGTGTATTCTTGATTTAATCGAGCGTACATTCGGCTTTTATTTTCTTATGCCTAAAGGAGTTGTGTATGTCGGCAGAAAAAACCCATCTTGAAATTTGTAACTTAACCAGAGAGCAATATCCGCAAATTAAAACCTTGATGGATCAAGCGTATCCCGATTTAGGTGGTGCGTGGCCAAGTCATACCATTTTTAGATTAATAGACCAATTTCCTGAAGGGCAAATAGGTATTGTAGATGACGGTGTGCTGGTGGGCTTAGCATTAAGTGTACAAGTTGATTACACACGTTTTTCAAACCCGCATACGTACGAAGACATTGCAGATGGTCACGACCGTGTATTTAGCGATACCGACGGCGATGCGCTATACGGCTTAGATGTGGCCATTAGCGAAACTCACAGAGGCATGCGATTAGGTCGTCGCCTTTATGATGCCCGTAAAGAACTGTGCCGCCAATATAACCTACGCGCTATTTTAGCGGGTGGTCGTATTCCACGTTATTACAATCACAGTAGTGAAATGACGCCAATGGAATACATTGCAAAAGTAGATCAGAGAGAGCTATACGATCCTATTTTAAGCTTTCAGTTATCTAACGATTTTCAGGTAAAGCGTTTACTTAAAAAGTACCTACCGGAGGATCAAGAGTCAGTTGGTTACGCCACTTTGCTTGAGTGGAATAACATTATGTATGAACCAACCGACACGGTACTCGAGTCAACTAAATCAATTGTGCGCGTAGGTGCTGTGCAATGGCAAATGCGTTGTGTTGAATCGGTTGAAGAAATGCTAAAACAGGTTGAATACTTTGTAGATACCGTATCTGACTACAAAAGTGACTTTATCCTATTCCCTGAGTTTTTTAACGCGCCATTAATGGGCTTAGGAAATCAAAGCAACCAAACTGAAGCGATTCGTTATTTAGCGGAATATACCGAAACGTTTAAAAACGCGATGTCGCGTATGGCAATAGAATACAACGCCAATATTATTACCGGCTCTATGCCGCTTGCCGAAGACGATAAAATTTATAACGTAAGTTATTTATGCCACCGCAGCGGTAAAATAGACGAGCAACGTAAAATACATATTACCCCGCATGAACAAAACGATTGGGTTATTCAAGGCGGCGACAAAATTGCTGTATTTGAAACCGATGCTGGGCGTGTAGGTATTCAAATTTGTTATGACGTAGAGTTTCCTGAGCTTTCACGCATATTAGCAAAACAAGGGTTAGATATTTTGTTTGTCCCATTTTGGACCGACACTAAAAACAGCTACTTACGTGTGCGCCATTGTGCACAAGCGCGTGCAATAGAAAACGAATGTTATGTGGTTATTGCAGGCTCGGTAGGTAACTTACCACAAGTAGAAAGCCTTGATGTGCAGTACTCACAATCGGCTGTGTTAACGCCATCGGACTTTTCGTTCCCGCACGATGCAACACTTAACGAAGCCACACCTAATACAGAAATGCTGTTATTTAGTGACCTTGATATGGATAAGTTAAAAATTCTTCACAGCGAAGGCACAGTGCGTAACTTAAAAGATCGTCGCGAAGATTTATATGAAGTTATATTGAAAAAGAGAGATGTTTAATGGCGTGGATTTATTTGGTTATTGCCGGTTTACTTGAAATTGGCTGGCCGATAGGTTTAAAAATTTCGCAAAACTCAGATACTCGCTGGCAGGGTATTGCAATAGCGGTGGCATTTATGGTCGCGAGTGGTTTTATGTTGTGGCTTGCCCAAAAGCAAATATCAATGGGCACCTCATACGCGGTGTGGACTGGTATTGGCGCCGCCGGTACGTTTTTAGTGGGTATATTGTTTTATAACGATGCCGCTACGTTTGGTCGTATTGCGGGAGTATTAATGATTATTAGTGGTGTGATAACACTAAAAATCAGCTCTTAATTGGTAATTTGAATAAACGCTTAATTATGAATAGCGCAGGTATAAAAGCCTGCGCTTTTTTATGTTGCCATTAATTCGGCAACATAACCAAAACAGCGGCAATGGCTATGAGTATTAAGCCTGCAGTATCTTGTTTTTTAAGTGGCTGCTTTAACCAAAGTACGGCAATTAGCATGGTAAAAAATACTTCAACCTGTCCAAGTGTTTTAACGTAAGCAACATGTTGTAAGCTCATTGCACTAAACCAGCCAATAGAGCCGATACAACTAAAAACACTAATAGCGGCTGTAGTGCCTTTGTAGTACCACAATTTACTGAGCGTTTGCGGCTCTTTTAATAATAAATAGCCCAGTAGTATTAGTGTTTGTAAGCTAATTACAAACAGCAAAACCCAAGCGGCTGAGTGTGGGAATAATAATCCTGAATTTAAGCTCGCTTCACGTACCCACAGTGAGGTAAGTGCAAAGCAAGTACCACAAGCAAGGCCTAGTAATGCCGTTTTAGCATTAAAGTGTTTAACGCTTGTTATGCCGCTGAGTAGCAATACGGCAATAGCGCCAAAAAACACACCAAGCCAGCCGAGTAAAGAAAGTGCCGAGCCAAAAAATAATACACCTAAAATAGCAGCCACTAACGCCTCGCTTTTGGCAAGACCAGCACCTACGGCGTAATTATTCATTTTAAATAACTTAACCATTAAACCAGTGGCAAGTATTTGCATCACACTTGCGCCTACAATAAATCCCCAAAAGGCATTATTAAACGTAGGCATGGCGGTATCTTGATATTGATAAAGGCCATATAAATACACGGCAGCAATAGGGCCTGCAATAATAAAGCGAGAGAGGGTTACGCCAGCCACACTCACATCGTTACTTAATTTACTTTGCAAGGCATTACGCCATGCTTGCATAAAGGCGGCTAAAAAAGTGAAAAATATCCAGGTCATGGTCGTCATCGTTAAAATGTAAGGCAGTAAAGTTAACAAGCTTTGTGAAGTAAAGCGATGCATTAACTATGATGTTGAATATTCATCATCTGCGACATTATGTCGCACGGGTTTGAGGATAAATTTAGCTATAGTAAGCCTGATGTTATTGTTAGCCGCCAGCGTTTGTCATAAAACGCATCTGGCGGCTTTTTTATTTCGCTTATGCTAAATTATCCGAAACATCAAAAGGATAAATTATGACAACATTAGTTGTATGTGCATTACTTGCGGTATTAATGCCTTACTTTGCAAAAGTGCCGGTTGCTATAGCAATGGCAAAATTAGGTCGATACGACAATAAACATCCTAGGGCGCAACAAAAAAAATTAACCGGCTTTGGTGCACGGGCGCTTGCTGCTCATCAAAACTGTTTTGAATCGCTTGCTGTTTTTGCTGTCGCTATTGCAGTTGTACTGGGCACTAACTCTGTAGGTGCAGTAACCGAAATGCTAGCTGTTACGCATATTGTGTCGCGTATTTTGTATTGCGTATTTTACTATATGAACCTAGATATAATTCGCTCATTAGTGTGGTTTATTGGTTTGGGTACAGCCATTGCCATGATTGTGGTGAGTTTGTAACTTTATAGCGTAAAACCACAAAGCAAGCAGCCTAAAAGGGCGCTTGCTTTGTAGTCTTGAACAACTCGAGGTGTTAATGCGATACTTTAATTCGCTCTATTAAATCGGTAGGCGCCACTTCACTATTAATCGCAAAATCTAGTTGCACAAGTACATCTTCAAAACCTGAATCTGATGCTTTATATTTCCATTTTGCTAGCGCCTCTTTCGCTGATTTATCAAAAACATCTTTAGGTTTAGATTGAATAACACTAATGTTTTTTGTTTTACCGTTTGCTGCAATATCGTATTTTAATACAACAGAGCCGCTGATCCCTTGTTGAGCTGCTTGTATTGGGTAAGCAGGTTCAATGCGTATTGTTGGTGAAATATGTTCCTCTTGCGTTTTATTTACTTCAGGTTGCTTTGCAATTGCTAAGCCGCTTAGCATGCTTGCGGCTACAAGTAATAAGCCACCTTTAGCAAGCTTTGAACGCTCCCCGCTGTGTTTTATATTAATTAGTCGTTGTAACATGGTTTTTTTATCTCCGTAGTGTGAATAAGCCATAAGTCCTGTGGGCGCATTTGCCGCGCAGTTTATTAAGGCTTTGCTATATAAAATATGTTGTTGTGTGGTTTTATTGCTAAGTACCCGTTCATCACAAGTCAGCTCTTGTAGTCGGCGTATACTTGCGTAACAAAACCAAGCTAGTGGGTTAAACCAAAGTAAAATAGTAGGCAGTAATATAAGTGCGTTTGTTAGGTTGTCTTTGCGTTTAATGTGTACGTTTTCGTGCTCTAAAATAAGCGCTAATGTGGCTTTATCAAACTGGGTATTATAGTTACTCGGTAACACCAGTTTACTGTTTAAAATACCCACCACCATTGGCGTTGCTACATGTTGACTGGTGTAAGTTTTAACACTAGTGGCAAGAGTGCCTTCAAATTGGGTTAACTCAGTTAACTGCAAGCTTTTAACAAAACGGGTATGTGTAATAAAACTAGCTATTAATAACCCTGCGGTAATAAGTACATACATGAGCGCCCAGCTAATACCCATTTCATGTATAAAGGGTTGGTTAGGGGTGATTAAGTAATGGCTAATATTACTATTTTGCAGTGGTTTAATCGCATTTGGTAAATTAGCAATAACCAATGCCGCAGGTAATAGCCATGCTAATTTATATACAAACCGCGAGCCAAGGGCTTTTAAACCAAATCGCTCGAGTAAAATAAATCCACAAAACAAAATACTTAATAGTAGTTGCTGCCCAATTAACCAATTAAAACCAGTTTGAATAACCATGTTAATCCCTTACTTTTGGTTTTTTTCCCAGTCATCTATAACTTTTTTAAGCTCGTTTATATCTTGCTGAGAAAGCTGCTCCGATTTAGCAAAACCGCTTACAAGTGGCGCAATACGTCCACTAAAAAAGCGCTCAATAAAGTTTTGGCTTTCTTTTAAGGTGTAGTCGGCGCGCTCCATACAGGGCATATAAATATATTGGCGACCTTCTTTTTCAAATGTAAGTGCGCCTTTTTTTACTAGTCGACCTAGTAGGGTTTTAATGGTTTTTTCGTGCCATTGCTTATCGTCGCTTAAGCGTTCAATTATTTGGCTCGCGGTGGCGGGGTAGTTAATCCAAAGTGCGTCGAGCACGTCAAACTCTGCTTTTGATAACTCAATCATGCTATTGCCTACAAATGTAATCTTTAATTAAAGACTACACCTGTAATCTTTAATTGCAAGTTTATTTTTTAACTTTCTAGCATGTTATTTAAGCTAATAGGTAGGGGTTAGGTGCGGGATTTTAAAATATCGTTTTTGTTTATTTGTAAATACTGCCCTTCACAAAGGTTTAAATCCTCAAGTACAAGGTCACTAAATTGAGCTCTATATAAGTCAATAACTTTGTATCCGCAGTAATGCGCCATTTTACGTATTTGTCTGTTTAGCCCTTGTTTTAAAACAATACTAAACTGATTACTGGCTATTTTATTTACTTCACAAGGCAGGGTTATGTGTTTATCAACGGGTACGCCTGCTGCCATTTTTTTACAAAAAGCATCGTCTAAAGGCTTATTTACGGTGACTAAATAATGTTTAGGCTGGTGGAAGTCAGGATGTATTAGTTGATTACAAAAATCCCCATCGTTGGTCAAAATAAGCAAACCGCGAGAGTCTTTATCTAATCGACCAATAGGGTAAACGCGGGTGAGTGTGGGCAAATGGTGAATAAGGCTGGCTGGGTCATCAATATTTAATTTACAGTCAATACCTACTGGTTTGTGGTACGCAAAATAAACTAAATCGGCAGCACCTTTAATTTCTTTTTCGTTCACTATTACAATGTCTTGCTCATCAACGTGATCTATATGATTCGCTGGGCGATTATTTACAGTCACCACACCTTCATCAATTAAACGCGATGCCTGTTTACGAGAACAAATACCTGCATGGGCAATATATTTAGCGAGTCGGATTTTTGTGCTCATAACGTGTGACGCCAGCGGCTAATAAAAATTTGATCGTGATTATAGCAAAGCTGCGTATCGATAATGTTAAATAACCAGAACTCAGGTTAAATATAAAAAGGTAGCCAAGATGGGTATTAAATTTTCACAGTTAAAAAAGCACGAGCCGCTACAAAAAGTCATTGTTCACTCGTTAGATATGGCGCTTTATCAAGTATCAGTAATGATTAATAACGTTGAATACTATGTAACAGAAGACAGCGGTGAGTTTTTAAGAGCGCTAAGCCCACTGCATGTTCAAAAGCGTTTTGACAAAATAGCGTATGCCGAAATGGTACTGCGCCAAACAAGCGCTTACGACGAAATGTGCGGTCAGCCAGAAAAAACCGGCAGCAATATGCTTGAAGTACCTTACGGTAAAAATAATCTTTATTGATTGAGCTAATTTGCTAGTATCTGCTTTTTAAGGGCGATAAATGTATCAATTAAAAGTAGATAATACCGATGCGTTAAACTCAGCGCTTCGCGCACAAATGGTTGAATTTAACGCCCAGCATTTTGATGCGCAAAGAGTGCCATTAGGCTATAAATTTACTGATGAGCAAGGCGAGCTTGTTGCCGGTATTAGTGGGTGTGTGTTTGGAAATTGGCTGATGATTAGTTGGCTTTGGTGTAGCGATAGTGCACGAGGTAAAGGGCTTGCAGATAAATTGCTAACGGCACTTGAGCAAGCTGCTATTGAGCTAGGAGCAACAACTGCTCAGCTTGATACACTTGATTTTCAAGCAAAACCTTTTTACGAAAAGCGCGGTTATAGTGTTAAGTATCAACTTAATAATTACCCACGCTCAGGTACGCGTTACTTTATGGAAAAGCCACTTTAATTTTTGCTGGCTATTTTTCTTTTAGTGGCTCGCCTTCAAAGGTAATACCTAAAAAAGGTGTTGCCTCTGGTGCTAACATAAAAGTGCGAATATTTAGGTGATCATCGCCTTTTGGGTTTTGCAGCACGTCTTCTCGGTAAAACTTACCAAAGCAATCTAACGTATTTTGTTTACTTAAATCGTTTAATTTAGCAAACGCAAAAATTTTACATGAGCCGTTGTTCTCACTCGCAGCGCTAAGTAATCCATGGTTATTAAAGCCACATGCAGTAAAGTCGTAATTTGCTTCAATCACCGCCATTGTATCGGTAAATTGAATGCTTTTTGGATTTTCAGCAAGTGCTTTTAAATAGTTATTTAGTGTCATGTGTTACCTTTGGATTTTTAATTATTTAGCGCTCAACTCTAGCTCATCTGTTTGCTGATTTATATTGAATTTAAATCGCGATAAAAAGTTCATCCCTAGCAAACCTTGTCCGCGTGTGTTTTCAATGCTTAGCACTTCAAAGCCATAAATAATTTGCGAGCCCACTTTAAACGATTCAATTTGATAACGTTTTACAACAATTTGACCATTCGCTGTATTTATTGTTATATCGCCTAAATATAAAGGCTGTGGCGAAATTTGCTCAATTATACTTGTAGGTAGTGAGGTTACGCTTGCGCCTGTATCAATCATTAGTTCGGTCGATAGATTATTATTTATTTCGGTGTTTATTAAGTAATGCGCGCCGTAAGGCGTTAAAGCAACAAAGTCGTCTTGCGATTGTGCTTTATTGATCATAGCTTGCAGTGTTTGCACTTGGCTTTTTAGATTGTGCTGGTTTGGCATTCGATCAAGGGTTGCTTGTGCACTAATTAAATCGCCTTGCTGAAAGTAGGCGTACGCAAGCGGATATAAAAACTGCGCGTTATCGCTTTTATAATCAAGCCAAATTTGTGTTTGCTCAATAATAGCTTGCCAATTTTGTTGCTCAGTTAATGTGTGTAATTCGTTTTGAGTGAGCGTATTTAAGCGTGTATTTACGTTGTTTTGCTGATCAGCAGGTAGTAATGAATTCAGCTCAAATAAAGCAATAATGGCGTTTTGTGTTTGCTCACTATTTATTAAATACTCAACCTGTAAATTAAGTAATTCTACGTTATAAGGGCTGTTATTTAATAGCGCATTGAGAAATGATTCGCTGAGTAATAAATTGCTATTTAGCCATGTTTTAAGCTGTATCAGCCACGATGAATAAAGTTTTTTTGCACTTTCTGGATTGCTGTTTTTGAGTTGTTGATAGCTACTAAGTGCGACTTCAAATTGGTGTTGTTTAAATTGCTGCTTTGCCGTATTTAGTAACGTATCTTGTTGTTTAGGCGATATGCTTTGCTGGGCACTTTGCGTTTTTTGTGGTGTAGTTAACGCAGGCTGCGGCCATAATAAATAAGCGTTAAGGCTAAGCGAGCCAATTAATAGCAAGGTGATTAGCTTGGTATAGTGGCTCATTGTGACCTCTTATTTTTAATAGGTTATTTAATAAAGTGCGTTAAGGCATGAATATTGGCTATTTCAATATCGGCCAGCCCTTTATAAGCATAATTGGCACCTTGATCGTTTAACCATACCGATTGGCAACCGGCATTATTTGCGCCTTGTACGTCGGTATCTAGGCTATCACCAATATGTAAAATATCGCTTTTAGCAACGTTTAAATGTGTGGCTGCTTTATCAAATAAGGTGCTGTGAGGTTTTGCTTTACCGTGCATACCTGCTTGCAGTACGAGTTCAAATTTATCGTGTAAGTTAAAGCGTTCAATTTCAACATTACCATTAGTAATTGCAACAAGCGTAAAGTGCTGGGCTAGGTTATCTAGTAAGTTAAGTACGTCATCGCTTACTACTATGTTGCTGCGCGCGTCGGCAAAGGCGTTATAGGCGGCATTTGCATGGCGCTCTACTTCATCTGCGGTAAACCCAAGTTTAGAAAGCGCTAAACGTAGGGTGTGTTTGCGCCATTTAGTTACATCATCCGCGAGATCTGGGTTTTGTATTACGGCAAGTTCTCGGCATAGTTGCCAGTACTTTGGACCTTGCTCTTGATAGCCCCGTAGTGCGTTTAAATAATTTTGTTGGGCTTTAACGGCTGCTTTTATAATAGGGTGATTGCTGTATAGCGTGTCGTCTAAATCAAAGCTCATGACAGAAAATGGCTTAATAGCACGATTAAATCGGATCATATTTATTTTCCTAATCAGTTCGTTTTTTTGCGCGAGGGTGAGTGTTGTCGTACACCTTGGCTAAATGCTGAAAATCTAAATGTGTATATACTTGTGTAGCCGACAAACTGCTGTGCCCTAGTAATTCTTGCACGGCGCGTAAATCACCAGATGATTCTAAAATATGTGACGCAAACGAGTGGCGCAGCTTATGCGGGTGAACCTGCGAGCTAATGCCTTGTTTTATTCCCCACTCTTGCATACGCAGGCGCACTTGGCGAATCGAAATACGATTTTTTTGGCTACTTAAAAATACTGCTATTTCATCGGGCTTTGCAAACTGAGGGCGTATTGTGAGCCATTTTTTTAATGCATCTAACGCTTTTTTGCCCACCGGAATTAATCGCTCTTTATTGCCTTTACCACGCACTAAAATTTCGCCATTGGCAGCACTAATATCTTGCATGTTAGCGCCAACTAACTCACTTATACGCAGCCCTGATGAATACATAAGCTCCATCATTGCTTTATCTCTAATTGCGAGAGGCTCGTCGTCGGGTATTTCGAGCAAGCGTGCCATTTGATCCACATCGAGATTTTTAGGTAGGGGCTTTGCAAACTTAGGACCTTTTATACCCACCGCCGGATTATGGTAATGCGATTGCTCGGCAATATTTTTTGCTTTTAAAAACTTATACAAACTACGAATGCAGCTGAGCTTTAAACTAATAGTACGCCCACTTAATTGTTTTGAGCGTAGTGCCATGCTGTAGCGGCGAATATGCTCGCCTTGCACGCCAAACCAGTCATCACATAATTTGCTAAAATAAAGGGCTGCAAAGCCAAGCTGGCTTACATATTGATTAACGGTGTGCGCTGAATATTGTTTTTCAAACTTTAAATAATCGCTAAATAGCGTTATGGGTGTACGCCAACTGTCGCTTAACTGGGTAATATTAGGCGCATCGTCACTCATGCTAGTTTTTGCAACCGCAGGTGTAATGCGTTTATAAAGTCGAGTACAAACAGATTATCTTGAGCGGGCTCAAAATGGTTTACGTTACTGCTACCAAACGCCAAAATAGCGATAGGGTGCTTGGTGTCGCCAATTAAATAAATAGCGACGGATTGTGTATCTTCACTAAATAATAATTCGCGCTCTTGCTGATTAATACGCCCTAAATAATGCCCAGAATGGGTAAGGCGATGTGCAATAAGCTCGTCGTACTCGGGATTATATTTTACTAATTTGCAGTCGTTAACATCTTCACTTGAGCAAATGATATTGCGTAGATTATTTGCAAGAGTATCAAAATCGTCATGATTCCAAAGCTGGCGATGGCACTGGCTAAACAAGCGATATACGAGCTCGTTTTGCGTTGCATGCTTGCTCATAGCATCTATTTGGTTTTTTAAAAGCGTGTTGTGCTCGCGTAATTGACGTTGCTGAATATGTACTAGTGACGTTGCACCTTGAGCTTGCTGTTGCAGCTCAAGTTGTGCGAGTAGCTCCGGGTGTTGAACCAAAAAATCAGGATGTTGATGTAAGTAATCAATAACCTGTTCTTTACTTAGCTCGCTCATAGCGCTACTTGCCCGTCGAACACATGCTCTGCGGGGCCAGTCATGCGTACTGGGTGACCTTCGCCACTCCAACGTACTTGTAAGCTACCGCCTGGTAAATCTACTTGAACGGTTGTTGATAACTTATTTTGCATATGACCAATCACCATTGCTGCACACGCACCTGTGCCACAGGCTAGGGTTTCGTTAACGCCGCGCTCCCACACTCTTAATTTAATGTGTTCTTGCGATACAACTTGCATAAAGCCAATGTTCGCTTTTTGCGGAAAACGTTCGTGGTTTTCAAGTAATGGACCCAATATATCAACTTGCGCGGTGGTTACGTCGTCAACTTCTAGCACGCAATGCGGGTTACCCATAGATACCGCGCCACTAAATACAGTGTGTTCTTCGGTTCTAATAATATAAGTAAGCTCACGCTTGCTCGCTTTTAAAGGGATTTTACTTGGCTCAAAATTTGGATGACCCATGTTAACCGTTACTTGACCGTCTTTTTCTATGTAGAGCGTTAAGTTGCCCGACTTGGTCGACACAGTAATTTTATGCTTGTTAGTAAGGCCCTTCATACGTACAAAGCGGGCAAAACAGCGTGCGCCGTTACCGCATTGTTCTACTTCGGTACCATCGGCATTAAATATTCGATAATGAAAGTCGAGATCAGGAGAGTACGGCGCTTCAACCATCAGCAATTGGTCAAAGCCAATGCCAAAATGGCGATCTGCCAGTTTTTTGATTTGATCTCGCGACAAAAAAACATTTTGTGTAATGTTATCAATCACAACAAAGTCGTTGCCTAAGCCGTGCATTTTGGAAAAATTAACTAACATAGCGCTCTAATTCGGTTTTGCTCTGTGCTAATCATGCCACAGAGCAGCTAGTAGACAAAAACGTTTATGGTAAAACTTTCTCACCTTGATAAAGGCTTTCAATAGTTTCGCGTTCACGAATAAGATGATGCTGCTGACCATCTACCATTATTTCTGCAACACGCGGGCGCGAGTTGTAGTTTGAACTCATGGTAAAGCCATATGCACCCGCACTTCGTTGTGCGAGTAAGTCGCCTTGTTTAAGCGCTAGTTCACGATCTTTTCCTAAAAAGTCGCCGGTTTCGCACACCGGACCCACAATATCAAAGTTGTGAGTCGGTGTTTCGTCGTCGCGAATTGATACCGGAATGATTTTTTGCCACGCTTGATAAAGCGCAGGGCGAAGCATGTCGTTCATACCTGCATCTACAATGGCAAAAAATTTGTCTTGGTTTTGTTTAATAAATTCAACTTGAGTAACTAAAATACCTGCGTTAGCTGCAATAGCGCGCCCTGGTTCAAAAATTAGTTCAAGGTGTTTATAGTTAGCTAAGCGCTCGGTAACTTGCGCTGCATATTCACTTGGGTGCGGTGGTTGCTCGTTGTTATATGGCACGCCTAAACCGCCACCAATATCTAAGTGAGTTAGCTCAATACCGTTGGTTTTTAGCTCATCAATAAGCGCCATGAGTTTATCAAGGGCTTCTAAAAATGGTCTAACTTCAGTTAATTGAGAGCCAATATGGCAATCAACACCAATAATTTTTAAACCAGGTAAAGCCGCTGCTTGTTGATAAACACTTACAGCAGTTTGTATATCAATACCAAATTTATTTTCTTTTAAACCAGTAGAAATATACGGATGTGTTTTTGCATCTATGTCGGGGTTTACGCGAATAGAAATAGGCGCTTCTAGGTTAAGCTCGCAAGCCACTTCAGAAATACGCTCAAGCTCAGAGGCTGATTCAACGTTAAAGCATTTAATCCCCAATTTTAATGCGTACGCTATTTCGTCTGCTGTTTTAGCCACGCCCGAAAAAACCACTTTAGAAGCATCGCCTCCCGCTTTAATTACACGTGCAAGTTCGCCTTTGGATACAATATCGAAACCCGATCCTAGGCGCGCTAATATATTAAGCACGGCTATATTTGAGTTTGCTTTAACGGCGTAACACACTAAGCTTTTATGATTTTTAGTGGCGTTAGCAAACGCTAAGTAATGGCGCTCAAATGTAGCACGCGAGTACACATAACACGGCGTACCGTATTGCTGCGCTATGCTTGCCACACTTACGTCTTCGGCAAATAATTGGTTGTTTTTGTAGTTAAAATAATCCATTTATTGCTCCTGACTTTGCGATGTTTTGGCTTGCTCAGCGGTAGTGGCTGGTTTAGCTGTATTTTGAGGTTGGTTTTGCTCTGTTTGTTGCTCTGGTAAATATAACGGACCGCTTTGTCCGCAGCCAGCTAAGGCGCTTAACAGTACAGTGCTTATTAATAGTTTTTTTAATTGTAAGGTATGTGTCGCTTTCATTAGATTAATACGGTTGCTGGCTTTATAATCGCAGAGTAACAGAATATCTAAAAAATGCAGCTATTCGCGGATGATTTTATTCCTGTTACACTAGGACTTGTTTATCTCTCGAGGTTGAATTTGCGCTGCCCGTTGGGTTCGTCCTAGGAACGATTTACTCTTTGTTGCTCGGTTTTAACTTAGTCCACTAGGTTACAAACCTCGCGCCGCGATTAAATCGCCCCTAGATAGAACAAATTTCAATCCTGAAAGGTTAACAGGCCCTAGCTGCACATTTTTAAAGCTAATTCAAAGCTAAAACGTACCCAATATTAGGCGGCTCGCCTGCAAAGGAAATAACAATGACTGAACACGAATATCACCAATTAGCCGAAGCTCTTATGTTCACTATTGAAGAGCAGGTTGATGATTGCGAAGCTGATTTAGATTACGAATCGGCACAAGGTATTTTAGAAATTATTTTTCCTGATAAAAGTAAAATAGTGATTAACAAGCAAGCACCTCTTCATCAAGTATGGGTTGCGACTAAGTTTAATGGACATCATTTTGAAATGCGTGATGGGTTATGGATTGATAACCGCTCTGGCGCTGAATTTTGGGCGTTTATAAATGAAGCCTCAACTCGCCAAGCAGGCCAAGAAGTTAAGTGGCAATCATCACTATGAGTTTAGAATTTGTAGAATATGCAGCCCAAAGTGAGCACAAAGCAACGGTTATTTGGTTACATGGTTTAGGTGACTCTGGGGATGGTTTTGCGCCAGTAGCTCCGCAGCTTAATTTACCAAGTGAGCTTGGTATACGGTTTGTTTTTCCGCATGCGCCAGTACAACCGGTCACCATAAATGGTGGTATGGAAATGCGCTCTTGGTACGATATTAAATCTATAGAATTAGATAAGCGTGCCGATGAACAAGGCGTAAGGGATTCGGCTGCAAAGGTAGAAGAGTTAATTAATAAAGAAATTGCTAATGGCATACCTGCTAATAAAATTATTTTAGCTGGTTTTTCTCAAGGTGGTGTTGTGTCTCTGCATTTAGCGCCGCGCTTTGAGCAAAAGCTTGGGGGTGTTATGGCGCTTTCTACTTATATGTGTGTGCCGCAAAAATTTGCTGATGAAGCAAAGCATACTGATTTAAGCGTATTTATGGCTCATGGTAGCCAAGATAACGTTGTACCGCATAGTGCGGGAAGAAGTGCGTTTGAAGTATTAACAGCACATAACATGGATGTAAGCTGGCAAGAATACCCAATGGCTCACCAAGTTTGCGCAGAAGAATTGCAAGCTATTCGCCAATGGTTAATTGCTCGTTTAAGCTAATTTTGGAACCGCTGAGGTCAATATGAGTCAAAAAATAGTTATTAAAGCAAATGTTAAACGCGAACTACAAGAGAGTGTACCAACGGTAAGCTACGAGTGGAATTGGCGTCGTATTGTGAGTATTGCTATGTTGGTATTAATGACCTCTGCAGCAGTTGTGTATGGCTTAACAACGTCAGCCAGTGCAGAGCAAGGTGAGCATCCAAATGAGCAGGAGCAATTTTTAAGCTTTAGTAGTAACGCTCAAAACCAGACAAGCGTTGAAGTAACGGATGTTGAGTCTGAATCATCAGTAAACAATACCCATAATGAGTCTGCAGAGGTAATGCAAGCTCGGATTGAACCGTTGTCAGCTGAGCAAAATGAGGCTCAACTAAGCATTTCAAGTAATACATCTGATGACGCTGACCTTGTAAATAACCCCTCTGTTTTATTGGCTAACAACGATAGTGTTACTGAACAAAGCGAAAGCATTAATACAGAGTTAAACTCAAACCTTGATAATGATGTGCAAGAAGAAACCGCAGAAGCTCAAAACGTAGCTGAGCCAGCCAGTCAAAGCGACTTACTTTTAGAGTTAGAAAGTGATGATGGCGCATTGAGTGGCACTGAAGGTTTTTCGCCTACAGCACAAGTGGCAAGTGTGGCATTGGGCGCGCAAATAGACACGGGTAAAATTAGCCGTGCAGTACTTACTCGTAAAGTAAGTAAGCGTGAGCCCACTAATGTGTTTGCTGCTGATATTAGATTAAGTCAGTTTGATGAAGGCGTATCGTTTTTTAGTGAGATTAAAAATCTTCAAGGCCAGCAAGTTAAGCATGTTTGGTCGTTTGAAGGTGAAACTATGGCTGAAATTACACTTAATGTTACTTCGCCTCGCTACAGAACGTACTCAACAAAAAATATCATGGACACACAGACAGGCCATTGGCGTGTTGATGTAGTTGATGAGCAAGGCAACTTAATTGCCCAAAAAGAATTTAGAATTTTAGCTGACTAAAACTAGCTAAACGCAGTAATTAATTGGATACCCCTATGACAGAAAAAACAAAATTAGTACGCATCGCAACGCGCAAAAGCGCCTTAGCACTTTGGCAGGCCGAATTTGTGAAAGCAGAGCTTGAGCGTTTTCATGCAGATGTGCGCGTAGAATTAGTCCCAATGTCGACGCAAGGGGATATAATTTTAGATACGCCATTGGCTAAAATTGGCGGTAAAGGCTTATTTGTTAAAGAGCTAGAGCAAGCCATGTTAGATGGCCGAGCTGATATTGCCGTGCATTCTATGAAGGACGTGCCAGTAGAGTTCCCAGAAGGATTAGAGCTGTATACTATTTGTGAGCGTGAAGATCCGCGTGATGCGTTTGTATCAAACAATTTTGCTAATTTAAGTGAGCTACCACAAGGCGCTATTGTCGGTACTTCAAGCTTACGCCGCCAGTGCCAAATTAAGGCACTTCGCCCTGATTTAGATATTCGTGATTTGCGCGGTAATGTAAATACGCGTTTAGGTAAATTAGATGACGGCCAATACGATGCTATTATTTTAGCGGCTGCAGGGCTTATTCGTTTAGAAATGGAGTCGCGTATTGCTGACTACATTGAGCCAGAAGTGTCATTACCGGCAAATGGTCAAGGCGCTGTAGGTATTGAATGTCGTATTGATGATGAAGTAACAAAGGCATTACTTGCACCACTTGAGCATACACAAACACGTATTCGCGTAAATGCAGAGCGTTCGATGAACCGCTATTTAGAAGGTGGTTGCCAAGTTCCTATTGGTGCTTATGCATTAGTTGATGGCGAGCAGGTACATTTGCGTGGTTTAGTGGGTGCTGTTGATGGCAGCGAAATTTTACGTGACGAAGTAACAGGTCATGTAAATGACGCAGAAGAGCTAGGTATTGAGCTTGCTAAAAAATTACTAGCTCAAGGCGCAGACAAAATATTAGCTGAAGTTTATAGAGACGCATAAATGACACATATTCTGATAACTCGGCCCGAAGGAAAAGGCGCAGCCCTTGCACAGCAACTTGAGCAAGCGGGTTATCAGGCGTCTTTATTTCCGGTATTAAAAATAACGCATTTAACACCCTCCAGCACTGAACTTAGTCCGCTGTTAAATGCAGATAAAATAATATTTATATCGCAAGATGCAGTTAGTGCACTTTCGCAATTAAAACCCGATATAAATACCAAAGCGCAGTTTTATGCGGTTGGACAACAAACAGCCGATATTATATATGAGCAATTTGGTGTGCGCGCAGCAGTACCAAAGCAGTATGATTCAGAAGGGTTACTTGCGCTCAAATCACTCGCCGAGGTTGATGGCAGTAATATAGTGTTAGTTAAGGGGCAAGGTGGCCGCCCTGAGTTAGCTAAAACGCTAAAAGAGCGCGGTGCTTTTTTAAATAATTGTGTTGTGTACAAACGTGAACCCACAGAGAGTATCACCCCCAACTGGACAGACCACTGGAAAAGCCAGAATGTACACGGTATAGTCATAACAAGTAATGCAGCAGTTGATGCTATATTTAAAAGCCTTACTGCACACCAACTACAATGGTTACAACAGTGCCGATTTTATGTTGCAAGCGAGCGGATAGCCGCTTATTTAAAGTTGCAACAGGTAAGTTCGGCTAATATACACATTGCAGCAGGGGCTAGCGATAATGCTATGTTTACCTGCATAAATCAGCAAGGTAGCAACATGAGCGAACAGTCAAAGCCAGTTACGGCAGAAAAAGCCACACCAACAATAGCTAACACGGCCTCAGCTAAATCAGCTAAGCAAGAGCCAGCAGCTACAAAAAATACGACAGAAAAAAACAAACAAAAGGTAAGTAAGGTTGCAGCACTTGCGCTTCTTATTTCGTTAATTGTGGCCTCTGGTGTTGGATACGAGTTTTATCAAAAATTAAATGCTGGTAAGGTGCAAAACCTAGCCGTTAATGAGTTAAGCGAGAAAAATAAGTTACTCGTTCAAGAGCTGCAAGCACTTAAATCGGCGCAATCTAATTTGCAGCAAGCGCTGTTTAATAGTGAGAAAAAAGTAGCCGCAACCTTAAGTGAAAGTGCAGCTCAAAATCAGCAAGAGCTAAAAGCAGCCCTGCAAAAAGCGCAGCAACAAGGCTCGTCTTTAAACCCACAAGAAGTAACCAGCTTACAGCGTATGGCTGAATTTAAACTATGGGCTGAAAAAGATTACCAAGGCACTAGTGCTGTTTTAAAGCGCTTAGATGCATTACTTAGCGAACACCCAGGAACAGTTGAAGTTCGCCAAGCTATTATGCAAGACATACAAACACTTGATAGCCTTAAACCTATAGCAACAGAGGCTATTTATTTACAGCTAAACAGTGCACTTAATAGCGTTGATAATTTAGTTTTTAATGCGGTTAACTTGCCAGAAGAAGCGGCTGCAATAGATGAAAATGCTTTAAGTGATGACGTGAGTGATTGGCAGCAAAACCTGAGTAATAGCTGGAATAAAATTGTGGATAGCTTTATTACTATTCGCCAGCACGAAGGTGTTTCCATTGAGCCATTACTTACAGATCAAGAGCGCCATTTAATTAATCAACGAATCAAGCTTAATATAACTCAGGCACAAGATGCACTTATGAGTAAGCAGGCGAGTATTTTCTTTAGCGCCTTAAGTGAAGCAAAACGTTTAGTTGGTGAGTACTTTAAGCAAGACGATGATGCAACCAAAACGGTACTTAAAGCGTTGTCTAAACTCGAAAAAGAGCAGCTTAATTTTAATCCAAAAATAACCTTAAATAGTACACAAAAGGTTAAGGAGTGGGCGCAATGATAGGGCTAATTATTTTAATTGTAGCTATTGTTGTTGTACTAGCGGTTACTCCATTTGTGCTAGATGAAAAAGGTTATGTACTTATTTCATTTAACAATACGACGATAGAAGGCACGATAGTATCGTTTTGTATAATGGCAGTCATTACCGCTGTTGTTTTATATTTAACATATAAGCTAATCCGCTACTTATTATCGATTTATCATAATACTAAACATGGCTTTTTTGCACGTAGCCAAGAGCGCAAACAAGTAGCTATTGAGCAGGCTCTGTGGAGTGCTATTAATGATGATTATGAGCATGTAGAGCAGGCTCTATCGGGTAATAGCGTACCAGATAAGTTTGAAGATATTCGCTTAGCATTACTTGCAAAAGCAGCGCTTGCTAATAATCAAACAGATAAAGCACTTGAGCGTTTATTTGAAATAAGCCCAGAGCATCAATTAAAAGTAGCAAAGCTATGGTTGGGAAGTGGCGACAGTAGCGCGATTGAATCACAAATGCGTATTAGCGCAGAAGCTAAAAAAGCCACCGCACTTGAGTTAAAACTTTATGCAGAAGTATTAGTACAGCAACAACACTTTAGTGCGCTGGAAGATTTTTTGCCGCGTTTATTACGCAAAAAAGCACTTACTGATGCACAGTGGACGCAGTTATTTAGTGCCTACTTTAATGCGTTAGATGCAGACAAACTGAGTGAAAAATATAAACAGCTACCGAAAAAGCTGCAAGCTCATGCCCACACCGCATATTTAATGCAAATGGCGCAAGCAGGTCAATTGGCTGCTATTGAAAGTGACTTAATTAAAATGGTTAAGCACAATGAGCAACACTTAGAGCTTGCCAATATATTAAGTAAAGCAACAGCAGCCGATGCGCCTAAGTTGCAAATAAACATACAAGAACGCCTTAAAAAGGATGATTCAAATAATTCACTATTACTTGCGCTGGCTTGCCTTGCTAATGCTAAAGGTGATTATGACTTAGCAGCTAGAATTTTTGATAAAGCACTGAATAGTGACAATAAAAAACAGTTCTCTGAACAAGCTGTTTTAAGTTATAAAAATAGTGCACAAGCAGAAAAGGCGCTCGTTTTATATCAATAAATGACTACACTATAACTACTTAGCATTTTTTGTAGTTCAGGAGCACAAGCATTGAGAAAGTTTTTAATATTAACCCTTAGCTTGGCTTGTGCTTACTTTTTTACTGGGTATTTTAGCAACTCACTTCTTTCTGTAGATGGCTATGCGGTCGCCTCTTGGCCGCCCTCAGGAATTGCTTTAGCGAGCTTTTTAATTTGGGGACGTAAGTCATTTATTGGCCTTATTCTTGGTGCTTTCTGTACTAACTTAATTCATCTTGATAACACCGTAGATATTCTTCATTTTAATGTGCTTTTACAAGCTATTTGCGTCACTTTAGCCTCTGTTTTACAGGCTTGGATTGGTCGTCAAATTATAGTAAATGTTATAAAGGCTCCACTAGATTTATCTTCTTTAAAACACAGTGTGCAGAGCTTAATAGTAGCAGGACCAATATGCTGTGTTATTGCTGCAGGTGTGGGAACTAGTTTATTAGCATTGAATAATGTGATCCCTACGCATGCTATTTTTGATAGCTTTATAGCATGGTGGATTGGCGACAGTATCGGTGTACTTATATTTACTCCACTCATGCTCGCAGCCTTGAATTACACGCAAGTACGCCACCGTATGTTGGTAATTTTACCTTCACTATTAATTTATATACTAATCAGCGTTAGTTTTTATGGCGCTGCCAGTGTTAAAAAAGAAAAAGACATTCAAAAGCAAGAAGCCAAAATACTTACTGTGCAAAATGCTATAAGCCAGAAGCTCGATGGTATTACTGCTCACTTAGGATTGTTAGCTACATTTTTTGCTAGTAGTAATGACGTGAACTTTAAAGAGTTTAAACAATTTACTTCAAAGCAGTTGGACTATAGCCAAGAAATTTTAGCATTTGAATGGATACCTTATGTACCAGCAAATAAACTCGCAGATTTTGAAACACATGAAAATACAGCCACAGGCAAACCTTTATATATAAAAGAAAAGTCACTTGATGGAGGTTGGCAACCTGCAGGTACTCGTAGTAATTACTTTCCTGTAAAATATGTATATCCCTTAAAAGATAATGAAGGTGTTTTAGGGTTTGATTTAGCTTCTAGTAAAGTAAGAGGTGTAGCGCTTAGCAAAGCGAAAGAGCTTAATGAACTTGCACTAAGTGAGCCAATTAATTTAGTCCAAAATACAGCTGAAGACGGTGTACTCTTTTTATATCCTGTTTTTGGAGAGTCGTCTACCGAAGATGATTTTCAAGGTTTTGTGGCTGCGATTGTCAGTCTGAAACGCTTATCGCAAACACTATTATTTGATCACAACAACTCAATTTCAGTCAGTTTTTTTGATACAACGATACCAGGGAAAAAGCAGGCAATTTATATTGCCGATACCGATAACTCGCAAACGCTGTTTAAAGAATATCAATTGTTGATTGGCAAACGCATGTGGCAGGTCGAGTTATATGAACCAATAGTTAGAACGTCTTGGTTAATGTATTGGCTTGCACAAATAGTAGGTATGTTGTTTGTGTGGTTACTGATTACATTTTTGATTTCAGTTACAGGTACAAACATACAAATTCGCGAACAAGTGGCTAAGCAAACGTATACATTACGCAAAGAAAAACAAAAAGCAGATGAAGCGAGTCATATTAAAGGACAGTTTTTAGCAAACATGAGTCACGAAGTCCGCACCCCTATTAACGGTATAAAAGGGCTGCATTATTTAGCGCTGCAACAGAATGATTGGCAACAAGCAAGGAGTTACATTGAACAAGCAGATGGAGCACTGGGTGTTTTACTGCGGGTATTAAACGATGTGCTCGACTTTTCAAAAATGGAAGCAGGCAAGCTAGACTTAATGCAAGAGCCTATTAACGTAGCGAGTTTAGCGGATGAAATGCTTAATTTACTTCAGTTTGAAGCTGACATTAAATCAATAAAGTTAAGTCTCGATTTTGATAAAACATCAAATTTGGTCATTAATACCGATCCAATCCGCTTAAAACAAGTGCTGCTGAATCTGCTCAATAATGCGGTTAAATTTACAGGGGAAGGTGAGATCACTCTGAAAATTTGGCAGTCGAAAAAAATGACTTACTTTAGTATTAACGATACGGGTATTGGTATTAGTAGCGAAGCACAAAAACAATTGTTTAAACCGTTTGCGCAAGCCGATAGCTCAACCTCACGTCAATATGGTGGTACAGGCTTAGGGTTAAGTATTTGCAGAAAGCTGGTTGAGTTAATGGGTGGTGCAATTGATTTAGTTAGTTATGAAGGCAAAGGTTCTACATTTACATTTAGTTTGCCGCTTATATCGCCTTTACCAAAGGCAGAGCAAATTCAACAGCAATACGACGAAATAGATGTAAGTACCTTATCATTCGCAAACTATAAGTTACTTTTAGTCGAAGATAACCCACTTAACCAGCATGTTGCCAGTGCCATTTTAAAAACAAAAGGGTGTATTGCCGACATTGCTAATGATGGTTTTGAAGCCATAGAAAAGCTAACCGAAAATAGCTACGACATTGTTCTTATGGATATTCAGATGCCAAAAATGGATGGACTCCAAGCAACAAAAGTAATTCGTTGTGATTTAGGGTTAATTGATTTACCCATAATAGGGCTATCGGCGAACGCCCATGACGATGACGTTAAAAAGGCATTAGCCTCTGGAATGAATAGTTATATTACCAAACCTATTGATGCAAATACGCTTTTTAAAACTCTTTGGCACTATTTATCAAATAAATAAGTAACGTTATTTTTTGCACAAAAAGCAGACATATGACCGCTTAAACTTAACGCAAACCATATAGACTTGAAAAATAACTATATCTGCGTATCATGCGCGCAAATTTAACTAAACTGGGTTGCTATTATGATCAATAGAAAATTACCTTTGCTAGATATTCACCGTCATTTAGATGGTAATGTACGTGCGCAAACCATATTAGAACTTGGTCGTCAGTTTAATATAGAGTTACCTGCAGATAACGTTGAGGCATTAATTCCTCATGTTCAAGTTATTGACCCTGAGCCAAACCTTATGGCTTTTTTACAAAAGTTAGATTGGGGTGTCACTGTACTTGGCGACTACGATGCGTGTAGACGCATAGCGATTGAAAACATTGAAGATGCACAAGCACAAGGCCTTGATTATGTAGAGCTTCGATTTAGCCCTTACTACATGGCACAAAGCCAAGGTTTACACCCAGAAGGGGTTGTAGAGGCGGTTGTTGATGGTATTAAATCAGCAACAAAGGGTGCAAATATAAAAGCTAACTTGATTGGTATTTTATCGCGTACTTATGGCGTAAAAACATGTCAAAAAGAGCTTGATGCTTTACTCGCATTTAAAAATGATTTAGTCGCTGTTGATTTAGCCGGTGACGAAATTGGCTTTCCTGGTGAGTTGTTTGTAGAGCACTTTAAACAAGTACGAAATGCTTATTTAGCTTCGACTATTCATGCTGGAGAGGCACTCGGTGCTCCAAGTATTTGGCAAGCAATTAATGAGCTAGGTGCAAGCCGAATAGGGCATGGCGTTAAAGCTATTGAAGATCCAAAACTAATGGATTACTTACGCGATAACCGTATTGGTATTGAGTCGTGCTTAACAAGTAATATTCAAACCAGTACAGTAAACGATTTAGCTAAGCACCCACTTAAACAGTTTTTAGATCACGGTATTTTAGCGTGTATTAATACTGATGACCCTGCGGTTGAAGGCATTGAAATTGAGTACGAATATACCGTTACAGCACCTAAAGCGGGCTTATCTCAAGCTGATATGGAAAAAGCCCAAAAAAATGCATTAGAAATAGCATTTTTAAGCGATGGCGATAAAAAAGAGCTTTCAGCAATCGTTAGCGCACGTTAACTCTATTTAATACACATTAAAAATGCCGCTTTATAAGCTAACACCGATCAGTTAAGGTATTTTTGATCGGTTGACCGATCTTTTGGTTGCTTCACAATACCCTTATCATCTTTTGATTATGAGGGTATTTTTATGCTTAGTCATTGGTTACTTGAT
>NZ_JADYXK010000033.1:0-36658 GCF_015864275.1 Pseudoalteromonas sp. NZS11_1 | reverse complement strand
CAGAAGAGAAGGCTTTACGATTATCAGGCGTGTCGGCTGTTCGCCACACAACACCGTCAACAGCTAATAGGTTCAAACCATTCCATGTTTCGAATGACTGTTGCTTATACATTGATTGAGCCGATTTATTGAAAACGTGTTTAACGGAATCATCACCTAACCTTTGTCTCGCCTGTACCATCGCACTTGGAGCAACGAGTGGGTTCTTGCCTGGTAACATGATATCTAGCTTATTAGCGATATTCCAAACCGATTCTTTTCGAAACAATGCCATGCCAATAACTGACCACAAAACGGCCTCAAGCGGTAACCTTCGCTTACGAACGGTTGCAATCCCAGCTTGTTGAAAACCTTGTTCAATGATTTCAGGGTCAAGAATTTCTGATAATTTTTCAAAGGTATGGTATCGGCTGCTTTCTTCAAGTGTTGCTTGCAGTGCTTGTTCTATATTCACAAAAAAATCCGTAGTTAGTTTCCTAACTACGGATTTTGCATGATCGTTTGGATCGGTCAACCGGTCATTTTCTTAACTGATCGGCATTAACCTAAAGGTGCTTTTTTTAGTTTTACTAATTAAGTTTGTTTATAGCGTTAAAAATACAATCAAACCGACACCGAGTAATAAACGATATATTACAAATGGCAACATACCCATTCGCTCTATTACTTTTAAAAACATAAATATACATGCATAAGCCGATAAGAACGATAGCACCACACCAAGCAATAATGTATTCCAATCAACTACATGGTCACCCAGTGCAAGCTCTGCAATATAATAAAGCCCCATCATAGAAATAATCGGAATCGCTAGTAAAAACGAAAAACGCGCTGCGCTTTGCTTATTCATACCCAACATTAAACCAGCTGTCATCGTGATACCTGATCGAGAAGTACCCGGGATCATTGCAACAGCTTGTGCGAAACCAATGATAAGTGCCGTTTTCCAATTGAGCTGATAAATAGTTTTAATTTGTTTCCCTTTTGCATCCGCGTACCAAAGCAATAAACCAAATACAATGGTGGTAGTAGCAATAACCCAAGCGCTTCGCAGGTATAACTCAATAAAGTCTTTTAAAAGTAAGCCTAAAATAGCGGCAGGCACAGTGCCTAAAATTATCCACCAACCTAGCTTACTATCATCAGTAGTACCTTGTGCTCCAAAGGATTTAAACCACGCACTGAGTATGTCGACGACCTCTTTGCGAAAATAAATAACAACGGCTATTAAAGTACCAACATGTACTGCTACATCAAACGCAAGCCCTTGATCTTCCCAGCCTAAAATTTGCGATGGGAGAATTAAGTGCGCAGAACTCGATATTGGTAAAAACTCAGTAAATCCCTGTATGAGGGCTAAAATAATTATTTCGATAATACTCATAGGTTAGAAAACTCCACCTTCCATAGCTTTTGTTGAGGGTTATTATATTCATTCCATAACTGCGCAATCGTTTGCTTAGCTACAGGATGATAAAAATCTGGGGCAACCTCACTCAGAGGTTGTAATACAAATGCATTTTTAGTTATTTCATCACGTGGTAATTGCGCTGGGGAATCGCAAGTTACATCATCATAAAACAGTAAATCTAAATCGAGCGTTCGTGGACTAAATTTTTTATCGTTCGCTGTACGCCCATTATCACGCTCTATTTGTTTTAATAAAGCGCATACATCAGCAAGCGACATATCAGTTGTAGCGCCAACTACTGAATTATAAAAATTATTGCCAGCAAACCCAACTGCTTCACTTTCAAAAACAGACGAGTGCACAATGTGCTCAAAGTGCTGCTTAAGTGCAATTAATGCACATTGTATATAATGCGCTTTATTTATATTTGACCCTAGGCTGATATAAATTTGAGCCATTTAGTCAGTTGCCTTAACACGTGTAATTTCAACACCCACAGTTTGTGCTTGTGCTACTGCTGCAGGTTTACTTACTCTTATAGTAACTTGTGGCGTATTAAACTCGCTTAAAATAATCTCAGCCAACTGCTCAACCAAAGTCTCTAGCAACTCAACAGATTTTGCAGTGCAGTGCTTAATAACGCGTTCGCTTACTTTTGAGTAATCCAGTGCTAAATTAATATCGTCATTTTCGGCTGCAGGCTTAATATCACTAAGCATTTCAATATCAAAATAAAGGCTCTGTTTACTTTCTTTTTCAAAGTCGTACACTCCAATAATAGTGTCGACGTGCAATTGAGATATAAAAACCTTATCCATTGATACTCCAAATAACAACAAACGACTAAGCAACTATACAAAGCATCAATAAAATTAATACTGTATATGGTTTAGCCAGTGTTTAAATATGTGAAAATAACTTCTACAATAGCAAAATAACCAAACTAGCTATTAAATAGCCTGTTAATAATTTTCACGATAAATTTTGCTGCCAATAATAGCTTAAAAGTACTATCAATTGGTATAGCAATTAAAAAATAAGGAAGCGTGTGTTAGCCACTTTAATGTTTGTTTTAGCTTATTTACTTGGGTCGATTTCGTCGGCTATTTTAGTGTCGCGGTTGTTCAAACTCCCTGACCCTCGTAATAGTGGTTCTAACAACCCAGGGGCTACAAATGTTTATAGATTAGGCGGAGCATTTCCGGCTTGCTTGGTTTTAGTGTTTGATATTTTAAAAGGCACTATTCCAGTATGGGGGGCTTATTTTTTAGAAGTTGAACCTTTAGAGCTTGGTCTAGTCGCAGTAGCAGCTTGTTTAGGTCATATGTACCCACTGTTTTTTAGCTTCAAAGGCGGTAAAGCCGTAGCAACGGCATTTGGCTCATTATTACCTATTGGCTTATCATTGGCTGGTTTACTTGTATGCACTTGGTTAGTTATAGTGGCAATAACACGCTATTCATCACTTGCGGCACTTGTAGCTGTATCTTTAGCGCCCTTATATACATGGCTAATAAAACCACTTTATACTCTTCCCGTTACTTTTATCACGCTGTTAATTATATTTCGTCACCGTACTAATATTATTAGATTATTTAGTGGGGAAGAACCAAAAGTAGGCGCTAAAAAAGCACCCACTGATGAAAACAAAAATATCTAAAATATGAGTCATTAAATCGGCTCAAGGCTATCTATTGGCCAGCGAGGTTTTGTTTTCATATCAAGACTTGCAAACTGACCGGCTTTTAAGCGTTGCATTCCAGCATAAGCAATCATTGCACCATTGTCGGTACAAAATTCAGTACGCGGATAAAACACTTCGCCTTTCATACCTTTCATTACGCGTTCAAGCTGCAATCGAAGCTGTGTATTTGCACTTACGCCACCGGCGATTACTAAACGCTTAATACCTGTTTGTTTAAGCGCACGCTTACACTTAATAACGAGCGTATCAATAACCGCTGTTTGAAATGCATGCGCTATATCAGCTTTAGTTTGATCGTCGTCGTCATTTTCACGAATAGTGATTGATGCTGCAGTTTTTAAACCACTAAAACTAAAATCAAGACCTGGTTTGTCAGTCATCGGGCGAGGAAAAATAAAGCGCTTCGCAACGCCTTGTTCAGCCATTTTAGCTAAGCGCGGACCTCCAGGGTAGTCAAGACCAAGTAACTTAGCCGTTTTATCAAAGGCTTCGCCTGCGGCATCATCAACTGACTCACCTAGTACTTCGTATTGTCCAATACCCGCTACTTTAACCATCATGGTATGACCGCCCGATACAAGCAATGCAATAAACGGAAACTCAGGAATATTTTCTTCAAGCATCGGAGCAAGTAAATGTCCTTCCATATGATGAACAGCAACAGCTGGAATATCCCAACCGTATGCTAATGAACGACCAATAGAAGTACCTACCAATAATGCTCCAACTAAACCTGGGCCTGCAGTATAAGCAATGCCATCTAAGTCTTCTGGGCCACAACCCGCTTGTGCAAAAGCTGCGTCTATAAGTGGTAGCGTTTTACGAACATGATCGCGCGATGCAAGTTCCGGTACTACACCGCCATAATCAGCGTGTACTTTTACCTGGCTGTATAATTGATGAGCTAACAAGCCTTTTTCGTCATCGTATATTGCAATACCTGTTTCATCACATGACGATTCAATGCCTAAAATTCGCACTGTACTTCTCCTGCCTTTAAAATTTCACTTCGCTGTTTTTATAACGTAAGGCCAATATTTGTTTGGCCATCTTCTAGAGCAAACTTTTTAAGTGCCTTCACGCTATCAGAGGTAATACGCCCCATATTTTCTACAAAATCAATTAGCTCACCTAATACTTCAATTTCGTATTGCATTAATGGATGCTCTCTAACGGCCGTGTTATCTGCAACCTCACCTTCAACCGTCATTTGATATTCAATAAAGCGGGCCACTGTTGCTTGAGATATTTTACTGACACTAATGAACTCTTGCTCATCTTGCGCCATTAAACCATGCATTAAGCTAAGTAAAGACGTTGCAGCATCAATAGCAGGGTAAGTACCAAACATATCAAAATCAGCAAGTTCAGGAACATTCGGTTCTATTTTTTCAACTTGTTTTTCGAGATCTATTTTACTTTTAGGCAGTAATATTTTTTCCCAACAAACATTAAGCGAATTACGAAGTAAGGTTTCATCACCAAACCCCGTTGCTTCGCTAAATAAACCGTAATTTGGCAGCATTCGCTCTATTAAAGCACTTGCTAAAACAGCTTTTTGTAAATAGTTAAGCTCTCTAATACGCTGAAAATTATTTGCTTTAGTCATTCTTTAACGTCTCACACGACCAACAAAAATCAAATGTTGATCCATTATGCTCATTACAGTTAGGGCATACCCAATCTGGAGCGGATTGTTTTACTTGTTGATAGTTTAACAATATTTGGCGCGCATGGCGCTCTTTTATCGCATAAACCTGCACACTAACTTGTGCTTGATCAAATGGAATTTCTCCCAATGCGCCTTGGAGCATCTCACCTTTTATTTTGCATTCGATGCCACTGGTTTGTATTAAACCTTTAATAATATTAGCTTCAAGGGTATTTTCGGCTTTATAAATTGTAACCCATTGAAAAGAGCTATCAGTTGAATTTTTATTATTAATATTTTGCAATATTCACCTCATTTATTTTGTGTTAACAATATCCTACGCTAAATTATTAGCATGCTGCACTTTTAAGGAATAAACATGACACTTACAACCCCGGGCTTACTTTTTCCGGCCATATCGCTGCTATTATTAGCCTATACAAACCGATTTTTAGTTTTAGCGCAATTAATTAGGGAGTTAAATGCGCGCGAAGGTGAATCTATCCGACCTGTTGTAGTCGCTCAAATCACTAACTTACGTAAACGAATAAACTTAATCAGAACAATGCAGGTATACGGCGTAGCCTCTTTTTTACTGTGTACATTTTCGATGTTTGCTTTATTTATTGAATTTAATACCACAGGGATTATTTTATTTGGCATTAGCTTAGCTTGCTTAAGTTTATCGTTATTAACGTCTTTATTCGAAATACATATTTCTTGTGATGCGATTGAAATAGAACTACAAAGCATTGAAAATAAACCATTAAGCAGCCGAATAAATAGAAATTTTGTAAAATAAACTCTTATAGATAAAACACCCTATTATTTGTCATAATCATGTTATATGTGCGCCCTATCTTGGGGCGTACTTTTTTATTAATTAGAACAATTAAATTCCAATCTCCTAACTAACCCACTGAGTTAAAAAAACTTTGCCTAGATAGTTAATTGCAAAAATATAGACAAAACACAATAAACAACTAGTTATCAATTAAAAAAGTAATACTATTTGGTCGCTTTCCTCTTTAATTAATACTAAAAGGGGGGTATCCTGCTGGAAACACGTATGAACTTGCAACCGTATTTCAATATAGAATTTTACTAAACTTTAGAATACAAATTAATATATTTGATATCCGTGGTATCTGCGACTTACTTATAAAAAGGGACTATAAAGTGAGATTTGAACAATTAGAGCAATTTGTAGCACTTGGTGTATTACGTCACTTTAGACAAGCAGCTGAACAAACCCAAATTAGTACTTCAGCGCTAACGCGCAGCATTCAAACACTTGAAAATGAAATGGGATATGAGTTAGTAAAACGCTCAACTCGTTCTGTTAAATTAACGCCTGAAGGCGAACTTTTCCTTGAATATGCTAAAATGACTCTATCGGAACTTGAGCTAACGAAAAAACGGATTTTTCAATCAGTAAACGGTAATGCTAATGAAAAACTTGTTATTGGCTATACCAATAAGGCAAGCAGCATAGTACCTATTTCTTGTGGACAGTTTTTAGCTCAATATCCTCATATAAAAATTGAAATGCAGTTACAAGATCAACAAGAGCTAACACGCAGACTCCAACAAGGTGAAATAGACATAAGTGTATACTCTCAAGCTATTAATAGTATTGGCAGTGACATTCACTTACCTGATCAGCTTGTATTATTTGTTTCAAAAAATCACCCTCTTGCACATAAAAACGATATAAGTAAGCAAAATCTTGATAGCTACCCTATGTTTGGCTGCTTCTCTCAATCTAAACAAGTGCAAACTATGCTTAATGAAGCAATTGATTCTTTAAATAAATCATCAAGTATTAAAGTGGGCAGCATTGAGCAAGTAATGGCTGGTGTAGTTAAATCAGATCACTTTGCTATAGCAAGCATTGAGCATGCGAACACAATCGCAGAGAACTCTGAACTCGTGCAACTAAAAACAAATAAAGATTTAAATCACGAACAACTCGTTGTACAGACAAGCCAACAAACGTCTATTACCGAACATGTAGAACACTTGTTGTCGCTTATAAAAAAAGCGGGAGCTGCATTTAACTAACCCTTCTTTTTGAAAAAGTGCGGCACAATAAACAGTAGCTTTAAATCGCTTTTCGGCTACACTGTCGCACCTTTTTTAAACAGCTGATGTGAATGAACACACTTTTTGGTCCTGGTGTCTATTTAGATGATATAGAACGCCAAGGATACACCGTAATTCATAACGCGCTTATTGCCGATTTAGTTAACGATTTAGTTGCAGATTGTCACCGTATAAACCCCCACTTTAGCCTTGCCGGTATTGGTCGATTAAATAATTTACAAATAGATAAAACTATTCGCACTGACAAAACCTATTGGTTTGACGGCAGCTCTCAAGCACAGCTTACGTATCAAGCAATAATGCAAAGTATAAAAACCACGTTAAATCGTAGCTTTTTTATGGGGCTATTTGATTACGAATGCCATTATGCAAAATATACACTGGGTGATTTTTACAAAAAACACTTAGATGCATTTAAAGGTCGATCTAATCGTGTATTTACAACGGTGCTTTATTTAAATACGCCAGAGCAAGGTGGGGAACTTGTTATATATAAACCTAAAAGTAAAGAAGTAGAAATAACCATTAAACCAACTGCTGGCACATTGGTTATGTTTGAAAGCGAACGTTTTGCTCATGAAGTGCTTCCTGCAGTTGACGAACGCTATTCTATTGCTGGATGGTTTAGAAAAAACGCCTCTATTAGCGGCATTATTGATCCACCCCGATAGCTCTAAATAGAGAATTTTAACAGCCTTTATTAAGGCTTTAAAATGCTATTGGGTATGAAAGTAATAACCCTATAAAGATAGCCAAGCCCACATAATGATTATTTAAAAACGCTTTAAAGCAGGCATCTCTTTCACGTTTATGAATAAGCGTTTGTTGATATGCCAATAAACCAGCAGCTACACTCAAACCAATGCCAAACGCGACACTTAAATGATTACTTATACCAATAAACGCAACCAGCGCTATAAATACAGCATTAAGTAAAAAGATTATGTGGCGGTCGAATTTACCAAATAAAATAGCGGTTGATTTTACCCCTATTTTTAAATCGTCATCTCTATCAACCATCGCATACATAGTGTCATAAGCGACTGTCCAGCAAATGTTGGCTATAAATAATAACCATGCCTGCTGCGGTAATGCATTTATTGAAGCCATATAGGCCATTGGAATAGCCCAACCAAATGCAGCCCCTAAAACAACTTGTGGTAATTGTGTATAGCGTTTCATAAAAGGGTAGCAAAAGGCTAAAGCCAAAGCCCCAAAAGAAAGCAAAATAGTATTAACGCTAAGCATTAATACTAAAATAAACGCAATAACTATTAGTAGTAAAAATAGGCTAAGTGCTTCACCACTACTAACCCTCCCTGAAGCTAGCGGCCGCTGAGCTGTGCGTTTTACAGAGCCGTCTATTTTTCTATCTGCAAAATCATTAATTACGCATCCTGCACTTCGCATAACAACAACGCCCAGCGTAAATATAATAAAGTTGAGTAAGCTCGGCATCCCACTATTAGCAAGCCATAAAGCCCAGTATGTTGGCCAAAGTAATAACAAGGTACCAATGGGCTTATCTATACGCATTAGCTGTATATAGTAAGAAATATGTTTTGGCTTTAAAGCGGCTAATTTCATGAGTATAAATATGCTCCTGGTAAAAACACTTCACACACTAAAAATTTATATTCTTTGAGTGCAAATACACTTCGACGGCCTAGTAAGTTTTTTTCGGGTAGGTTTAATTTTGCAACTAATTGCTGAACGGGGTGCTTGGCATCAAAATAAGCAATTTCTATATCCGTTCGTTTTAGTGCTGGGTCTTGAAAAATCACATCACCAAGAGGTCGTTCACCCATATTGTGCAAAGGATTGATCGAATCATTTTTAGGAAGCCAGCTCTGTGCGTACACCACAGGTTTGTTATCGCACAATAAGAGTACTTCTCGATTAATCGCTGTTTTAGCGCTACAGTTTAGTAATAACTTTTGCTCTAGGCTTAAAGTAAATAACTGCTCGCTTAATACTCTTACACTAAAAATTTGTGATTTACTTTTTAATTTAGCAGTTAAAGAATTAGGTTCAAAAAGCCATTCTTGCTCTAGAGGAGATAAGTCACTTACATATGAAGTGGACTGCCAATTAGCAGATATAGACAGAGGATAAGTAATCACAATAGCTCAACAAAATAAAAAACAACGAGATGATACCATTGCCAAAGCTTTTGAAAAAGTGATGTTTTATAACCATAAATAATAGCTTGGCGCTGTTTATTACCCACTATTAAGTATAAACTATTTGTAACAAGTTTTAAGAAACGCTTTAAATATGAAAAAAATAGTATACGCAGGTCTTTTTACGTTCTTTGTAAGTGTCATAAGCTTTACAGCTCGTGCTGAATCTACAGTTGGTTATTTTGGTTTTGAGCCCGATATAATCACCAACTACATTGGCGCATCAAGTAAAAAAATGGGCTATGTGCGTGTAACTATTGATTTAATGCTTAATGACACTTCAGATATTGCAGTAGTAGAGCACCACACGCCATTACTACGTGATGCCCTAGTAGAGATTTTATCTAAAGAGCCTGAAGAAAAAATAAAATCCCTTACTGGCCGTGAAGAAATACGCGCAAAGTGCGCCGAAAAACTAAAAAGCCTCTTAAAAGAAGAAACAGGACAAGAGATCATCCGTGAAGTCTTGTTCACTAAATATTTATATCATTAGTATTTAACGTTTTGCGTTAAATACTTTGGCGGTGTAGGCAAAAGCCATACCGCTAACTAATCCACCTAAGTGCGCCCAATTAGCCATACCTACAAACAATACATCTGCAAACCCAAGCACTAACCAAATCAACATAAAACCAACAATAGCCGTACTAACCAGCGCAGGTTTGTTCGGATTTAAAAAGCTATGAATCCAACAAAAACCAAGTAACCCATATACTACGCCACTCAAACCGCCAAAGTTGGGACCAACCATTAGGTATTGCGCCCAATTACTAATAAGCGCAGTCACTAAAAACAAACCTATTAAGCTGAGTTTTCCGCATTGCTTTTCGATATTGTCGCCAAGCGACATCCACCAAATTAAATTAAACACAATATGGATCGCGCTAAAATGCACAAGCGCGGGAGTTAGCCAGCTTAGTGGTTGTGATGGATTAAATTGCAGAACTGTATAAATTTCATCAAATCCACCCAATAAAAAAGCGACATAAATAACAATACTCAATATGCTAACAGTTTGGTTAAGCCAGCTAAGCGCTTTAAACCGCGCCATAAGATTAAGTGATTGCCCTTGATATTTAAGCGGCGATTGTGTGCTGCCTACATCCCAAGATGCTTGCTGGTATTTTTCATGATTAGGGTTTTGTGTAAACTCAACCCATAAAGGCTGAACTTGATGAAAGTCCTCCTCAGTCACGCTAATAATGACATTACTGCCATCTGCTGAGTGTATCTTTGCATCTAGGCCTTGGCTTTTTAAATAATCTATAAAGCCTTGTGCGGCGCGTGGGTTATTTAAACTGCCAAGCTCTATCATCGTTCTACTTTCTCGCTATAAGACGCTTCCCAAGCAGTAAAACCGCCATCCATGCTGTAAACATCTTCAAAGCCTTGCTCAACTAAATAACTAGCTGCGCCCTGAGAGCTCATACCGTGGTAACACACAATAATAATTGGCTGATCGAATTCTTTTTCCATCATAAATTGTGCAATATTACCGTTAGAAAGTGCTTCTGAGCCTGGAATACGACCAGCTTGATACGAATTTGGATCGCGAATATCTGCAATTACAACGTCTTCTTTATCTAGAAGTTCTAACGTTTGCGCTATAGAAATGTGTTTAAATGCCATTGAAGTCTCTTTAATTAATAGTATAAAAAAGGCGGCTAAAGCCGCCCTTCTTGTAATTTAGTTAGGAACTAATCCCAGTTTAAAATTACTTTACCTGACTGACCTGAAATCATCATATCAAAGCCAGCTTGGAAGTCATCCACAGAATACTGATGTGTAATGATTGGGTTCAAATCAAGACCAGATTGAATCAAGCTTGCCATTTTGTACCACGTTTCGAACATTTCGCGACCGTAAATACCTTTAATCACTAAACCTTTAAAAATAACTTGGTTCCAATCAACTGCCATATCAGATGGTGGAATACCTAGCATGGCAATTTTACCGCCGTGGTTCATGTTATTAAGCATTGAATTAAAAGCGCTTGGCACACCTGACATCTCAAGACCAATATCAAAGCCCTCTGTCATACCTAAGTCTTTTATTACATCTTCAAGCTTTTCGCTTGCCACGTTTACAGCACGTGATGCACCCATTTTGCGGGCTAAGTCTAGACGATACTCGTTTACGTCGGTAATAACGACGTGGCGAGCACCAACGTGTTTTGCTACAGCCGCAGCCATAATACCAATTGGGCCTGCACCAGTAATAAGTACATCTTCGCCAACTAAGTCGAACGATAATGCGGTATGAACTGCATTGCCAAACGGGTCAAAAATAGAAGCCAGTTCGTCAGAAATATTATCTGGAATTTTAAATGCATTAAACGCAGGAATAACTAAATACTCTGCAAATGCACCTTCACGATTTACACCTACGCCTGTTGTATTACGGCATAAATGTACACGCCCAGCACGACAATTTCGACAGTGCCCACACGTAATATGACCTTCACCCGATACGCGGTCACCTACTTTAAAACCACGAACTTCCTGGCCCATATCAACAACTTCGCCAACATATTCGTGACCAACAACCATTGGAGTAGGAATAGTTTTGCTTGCCCATTCATCCCATTTGTAAATATGTACGTCGGTACCACAAATAGCTGTTTTACGAATTTTAATCAGTAAGTCGTTATGACCGACTTCTGGCTTTGGCGCATCTGTCATCCAAATGCCCGGTTCTGCTTTTAATTTAGATAATGCTTTCATAATTCACACTCAACTAAAAAACCGAAGCAAGGCTTCGGTTTAAAATAAAATTAAATAACGCCCATTTCTTTACCAATGCGGGTAAATGCATCAATAGCAATATCGAGTTGCTCAATACTATGCGCCGCTGAAATTTGTGTACGAATACGCGCTTGCCCTTTTGGTACTACAGGGAATGAAAAACCGGTTACGTAAATACCTTCAACAAGTAACTTATCAGCCATTAACGAGGCTACTTTTGCATCTCCCAGCATTACTGGAATAATTGCATGATCTTTACCCGCACACGTAAAACCAGCAGCTTCCATTTGCTCACGGAAATATTTAGCATTTGACCAAAGTTTAGCGCGAAGCTCGCCGCCACTTTCTAGCATTTCAAGTACTTTAATCGATGCAGTAACAATTGAAGGCGCTAATGAGTTTGAGAACAAGTATGGGCGTGAACGCTGACGTAACCATTCAACAATTTCTTTTTTACCCGATGTATAACCACCTGAAGCGCCACCCAGCGCTTTGCCTAATGTGCCGGTGATAATATCTACACGGTCTAATACATTACAGTACTCAGGTGTACCTTTACCGTTTTCGCCAACAAAGCCAACTGCGTGAGAGTCATCAACCATTACAAGTGCATCGTATTTATCGGCTAGGTCACACACGGCTTCTAAATTACAAATAACGCCGTCCATAGAAAACACGCCATCAGTAGCTATTAGTTTCGTTTTAACGCCGGCTTCATCTGCTGCAATAAGTTGCTTTTCAAGATCAGCCATATCGTTATTTGCATAACGAAAACGCTTGGCTTTACACAAACGTACACCATCAATAATTGATGCATGGTTTAATGAATCAGAAATAATAGCGTCTTCTGCGCCTAAAATAGTTTCAAACAAACCGGTGTTTGCATCAAAACATGAAGAATATAGAATGGTGTCTTCTGTTTCCAAAAACTCACTGATTTTTTTCTCTAGTGTTTTATGAATATCTTGCGTACCACAAATAAAACGAACAGACGCAACACCAAAACCATGATTATTTAAACCGTTTTGCGCAGCTTCAATTAGCTCTGGGCTATTAGCTAAACCTAAGTAGTTATTAGCACAAAAGTTGATTACTTTACCTGACGCAACTTCGATTTGAGCTTGCTGCTGAGATTTAATAATACGTTCGCTTTTATACAAACCTTCGGTTTTTACGTCTTCAATTTGCTGTTGTAGCTGGCTAAAAAAAGCAGATGCTCTCATCTGTGTTCTCCATTTATTTGAACGGGTAAACAACCACATTTAAGCGACTGTTTATTATGGGGGGTATTGTAAAAGTTTAATGGGGAAAATGCACGGTTTGCAGTTCGTCGCAAACGCCCTAAACTGGAAGGAATTCCTGCCAGTTTACAGGCTAATCTGTTTAGTTTATTTATGTCTTTAAAAGTGCAGGTAAACTATTTATAAAATCGATAATTAAATCAGCCTCTTGCTTGGCACTTTCATCAAAGCTTTGACCTGAACGCACTAAAACGCGGGTAGTGATCCCTGCTTTTCTCGCAGCCTGCATATCACTGAGTTTATCGCCCACCATAATACTGCAAGCAGGGTCGATGTTATGCTCTTGTATGCCTTGCAATAACATACCTGGCGCAGGCTTTCTGCAACTGCACTCTTTCAAATATTCAGGGTGCGCTTTTTTAGGGTGATGAGGGCAAAAGTACACATCGGTAACTTCAATACTGTGCGCACTAAATTGGGCTTTCATCCATTGCGTTAGTGCTAAAAAATCAGCTTCGGTGTAATAACCTCGACCAATTCCAGATTGATTAGTGACGATTATGATTTTATAGCCCGCATCATAAAATGCTTTACAAGTGCTAAAAACACCTTCAATAAATTCAAATTTATCGCTTTGATACACATAACCATGATCAACGTTTACTACGCCATCTCGATCTAAAAAAAGCGCTTTATTTTTTTGTTGTACATTCATTACAAAGACTCTTTTTGTACAACATGGTCAAACATCGCTTTTACGTCATTAACTGTAATTTGGCTCATTAAATCATCGCCTTTTACGCGCTTACCCCACGGTACTTGCTTAGCCGTTTTACCGGTTTGCTTAAGCAAGTTTTGATGATAAACCTCTACCACGTAGTCTTGATATAAATAAGGACCTGTTCGTGCTGGGTTTGAATGTGCATATAAACCAATAACCGGCGTACCAACCGTTACCGCCATATGTGCAGGGCCTGTATCGGGCGCGAGCACTAAGCTGCCGCGCTTTAACACGCACAACAATTCTTTGAGTTTCGTTTTGCCAACTAAATTTAAAATAGGTGTTTTGCTATGTTTAATAATGCTATTTGCTAGGTTAATTTCAAGTTCTGTTGGACCACCCGTCAATACAACTTTAAAGCCTTGCTCATTTGCATAATCAGCCAATGCGGCATAACGATCTGCGAGCCAATTGCGCTGTGCTTTACTTGCTGCTGGCGATATTACAAATAGTTTATTAGTTAGGTATTTTGGTGTTAGTAGCTCATCGGCAACCGCTTGGTCTTGCTCGGTATATGGCATGTTCCAACTCGGCTTATAATCAGCTACACCAATGGCTTTTGCAAAACCTTTAAAGCCTTCAAGCACATGCGCCTGAGCTTGTGGGGCTATTCGTTTATTAATAAACAAGCTGTGCAATTCTTTTGAACGCGCCCAATCAAATCCTATTTTTACTTTTGCAGGAATACAATGCGCTACAAATCCAGCCCTTAATGCAACTTGCATGTTAAGTAGTACATCAAACTGTTGATCTTTAAAGCGTTGCTTTAAGCTTTTAAGTGCTGCTTTACCTTGTTTTTTATCAAATACCACCAGCTCAACACCCGGTAAGTCGGCAAGTAGCATGGCTTCTATTTTGCCAATAACCCAGGTGACTTTTGCATTAGGGTGTGCTTTTTGAATAGCTTGTAAAGCACTCACACCATGACATACGTCACCAATGGCTGAGAGTCTTAATATACAAATAGATGAATAGTTAGGAGCTTGAGTCACACATTCCCTTAGGTATTAAATACAAAAGCCGATCTTAAATTATAATCACGCTATTGCAAGCACTTATCCTCAGCTTTAAAACGCGCTAATATAGGCACATTATTTAGCAATTACACAGAGCTATGTTTAAACAACACGTACAAGGCAGTCACACTGTATTAAGCCACCCTAAATACACAAGCCAAATTACCCTCGATTGGTTTGATGCAAATTATTGGCAACAACAAAATAAAATTGTGGGCGCCAAAAAGGGCCGAGCAACTGCGTGGTTTTTTAAGCAAGACGAATTAACAGCCGTACTTAGGCATTATTGGCGCGGTGGCTTAGTGGGTAAATTGCTAAGCGATCAGTATTTATATACTGGGCTTGAACAAACCCGTGTGTATAAAGAGTTTAGCTTAATGAGTAAACTTATAGAGCTTGGTTTAAACGTACCACCCCCTATTGCAGCTAAAGTAACGCGTAGCGGATTAATTTATCGTGGTGATATTATTACAGAGGCTGTTAAAGGCGCTAAAAGTGTACTCGACATATTAATTGAACGCTCATTGACTGAAGATGAGTTAGAGGGAATAGCTAAAACAATCGCGCTATTTCATTCAAAAGGTGTGTATCACGCTGATTTAAACATTAATAACATTTTGTTTAATGATACTGGTGATGTGTATATTATCGACTTTGATAGAGGTGAAATAAAAACACCTAATGTGCAGTGGCAACAAAGTAATATGGCACGTCTTGAGCGCTCATTTTTAAAAGAACAAGGTCGAAACGAGTCATTTAATTGGCAAGCGACTGACTGGCAAACTCTGCATAGCAACTACCTCAAAGCACTTACTAATATAAGTTAACCTAATATAAGTTAACTTAGTCAGCCAAGGCTAAATACTGCAGAGCGACCTGCTCTGCCTGTACTTGTTTTAGAATTTCAGCGTTTTCTAGATTAGGTTTGTCAGTTAGTACCAACTTAACAGCATTGGCTAATGCCTCACTTTGTCCAGCAGGTACTAAATATTTACTTAGCTCGCCTGTTAATATCTCGCTTGGGCCAAATGTGCAATTAGTGCTAACTACCGGAGTACCCACTGCTAAAGCTTCAATTAATACTGTTGGAAGTCCTTCAAAATCAGAACTCAACACTAAAGCTTTAGCATGTTTAATCCAGTTATACGGGTTTTGTTGAAATCCAGGCACTACTAACTGTTTTTCTATGCCGTATTGCTGTGCAAGCTTTAACGCTTTAGCCGGTTTATTACATAAAAGGACTAACTTGTATTTTTTATCGAGCTTTGCAAAGGCTGCAAATAATATATCGTGGCGCTTTTGTTTGGCAAGTCTTCCTACATGAATTAAGTAGGGCTCATTTGGGATATTGTTATTTTGCTCATTTGCTTGTTGGTTTATTTTTTCAAAATCGAACGGGTTATAAATAGTCGCAATTGCACTTGGGTTAATTAAATCCCCTTGTGTTATTTCTTTTTCAACCCCCTTTGATACGCAAATAAGTGATTTACCATTTAAGTTTTGCTTACTTTTTTTAAGGTATAAATATGAAAATGGACCTAACTTTTTTTGACGTGCAAGTTCTGCATTGACAGAGTTATGAATAACAAAGTGAACATTTTTGATATTACTACGCGCAAGTAAATTATTACTTCTATCAAGGTTAGAAAGTACTAGATCAATATTGCCAATCTCGCTTTGTTTTTTTTCAAACCAAGTTTGTAGTGTTAAAATGCTATTTTTACGCTGCCAAAATCGATCTACTTTTGATGCCCTATGTGCGAATAAACTCTCCACGTTAAGTACTTCAGGGATATTATATTCAATAGAGTTAGCAAGAAACAAAATAGTGATTCAGTACTGTAACTTGGCCATTTCCTCAGCAAGGGTAAGCATTACTTTTCAGCACCACCACCCACTAGGGAATCAATTACAATCACTATATTCATTAGCGCTCCTCTATAAGCATATTTTTTATGCCATTAGTGATTACATCATAACTATTTGAATTATCAAGCTGGTTATTTTTATCAATAAAATTACTATAAAAAGGCTCAGTAATAACTTGAGCTATTTTTGTTATGATTTCATCAACATCGAAATTTGCTTTAATTACAACACCTGTATTAACACAACGATCTAAACGTGTATTTTGATCTTTTGAGATAGCACATGCCACAACGGGAGTTTTAACGGCAATTGCTTGTAATAAAGTATCTCCACCGCTAAGTAATGCGACTTTAGCTTGGCTCATTAATGCCAAAAAATCAGTACTTTGCAGACTTGCTAAACAAGTAACCTCATCGCTTTTCGGAATGGCTTTCTTATAATTGGGACCAAACACAACAACTGCTTTTAAACCAGTGTGCTTAGTAATTTTAAGCGCGGCTTTAAAGTAAACATCAGCACAATTAATATTATTTAATATATGCCCGCCTGAGCCGGCATTAACAATAAAATAGCCTTCAGGTACTAATTTATAGCGATTTAAAACATCACGTTTTTGCGCGCAAGAGGCAAATGTAACAAAAGGACCTACATTACGAGGATGTGCCAAGGGAAACATGTCTAACTTCGTACTTTCAGCCCATGTAAGTGGCTCAATACAATAATCAGGCTGTACAACCCAATGTGTATCAATTAAATTAATTCTGTTAAGTTTTAAGCCTTTAGCACGTTTTTTTGCATGCTGAGAAATGAATATAACTTTAGCGCCTACCTTTTTAGCCGCCTTCATATGCCCTGCACGTCCTGCACAATCAAAAACAACGACATCAGGTTTAAATTGCTCTATAAAGTCGCAAACAGAATCAAGCTCTTTAGTCGCTGAGTGTTCGAGTAGTGTGGCTTCAAAAGGACAATCTTTTGCGTAGCTTGTATGCTTATTTAATATAAAGCGAATATCGAGAGAATCTGCAAGTTCTGCCTTTAAACTTTGAGCCAACAACAACGAGCGCATATATTCACCAATGCCTTCTGGTGATGATACTGGAATAAATAAAAGTCGTTTGTTGCTCATTGCATTCTCAATGTCCTATTTGAGCTCCAGTATATCAATCAGATACTTATTACGATAGACAGGTTACATTTTAATATATTAAATTAACTCTATAAATTTGATTATTTACTGCAATAGCAGACTTAGATTGATAAACTTAGCCGCAATCTTAATCACAAGGATCTGAACTTTGCGAAACAGAATTTTTCTACTTTCTACTCTTTTTTGCGCTATGAGCGCATCAGTTAATGCTGAGCCGTGGGTAAAACCCGATGATTATGGCTTAAGAGCTGATATTCAACAATTAGCTGATGCCGGTGTTATTTTAGCCCCTGTAACTACCTATCCGCTTATGTGGAAAAGTTTTATAAACGATATTGAAAGTATGCCGCTCGAGCAATTATCTTCAAGCTTACAAGATGCTTTACTACGCGTTAAACACCGTTATAAATCAGAGAATAGTAGCTCACATAGTCTTCAATTATCAGCTTTTTCAGCCACAGATCCAATCATAGCAACAAGTTTTGGTGCAACTGATACCCAAGAAACAGAGCTTTCAGCAGCTTACGCTTATTTAGGCGATAACTTTGCAGCTAAAGTAGCTATAAATTATAGAAAAGACGGTAAGAAGTGCTTAGTTGATGGAAAAACGATAGATGACATTGAAACCAACGAGCAAGCTTTAACCGATTGTAACGATACCTCACTTGATAATAGTTACTTAGCTTACCGTTTAGGTAACTGGATTTTTAGAGCCGGTGCTGTTGAACAATTTTGGGGACCTGGTGTTGATAATAGCTTAATTATGTCAGGTAATGCGAAACCTTTACCTGCACTAAGTGTAACAAGAGAAAAAAGTACAGCTTTTGAAACACCATGGTTAAGCTGGATTGGTCAATGGAGCTTTACAGCCCAAATGGCAAAACTTGAATCTACACGTGTTATACCTGATGCTTTGCTTTGGAGTACTCGTATTAATTTTCGCCCTATTCAACAACTAGAAATTGCACTTAGTCTGTCTGCACAATGGGCAGGTGACGAACAACCAAGCTCTGCAGGCGATTTTATTGATATAATTACGGGGCAAGCAGTTTGCACTGATGGTAATGAAAGTTGTGATAGCCAGTTAGAGTCAAAAATAGGTAATCAGCTAGGGGGGATCGATATTCGTTGGTCAGATACACTTTTCAACCGACCTTATGCTGTGTATGCCAGTACTATTGGAGAAGATGCCAGTTCACAGTTTAAGCCAGCCGACAGAGCTTATTTATTTGGTATGCAAACAACACAGCGTATATACCATCAAAATATATTGGTAAATATCGAATATATAGATACCAGTGTTTCATGCCAAGTTGAATCAACGATTGAAAGCTGCTACTACGAGCATGATACTTATAGATCAGGTTACCGCTACCATGGTCGCACTATTGGCTCAACATACGATAATGATGCACAATCAGTTGTTTTAACTTTATTAGGCCAGCTGTCAAATGGCAATGATTGGCAGGTAAAACTGCGCAGTGTTGATTATAATAGTGACAATCGCGATCGTTATCCTAACAATCCTGACTTAGGAAATACCATCACTAAAACTGGGGTTAACTCTAAACAACTAGAAGTACGTTACAGAATGCTTTCTATGGGCGGCCGCATTACTTTAGGTGCTTTTGCGTCTAACAATGACGGCGCTGAAAACGATACTTCTGCATTTGCTAAGTACGAATATAACTTTTAATACGTTACTTTTAATAAAGTAACGTATTAAAAGTAAGAAAGGGATGAAAACAGTGTTTTCATCCCTTTTTTGTATTTTTTAGCAAACTAAATCAGTAATTACTGTTTAATTTTACTAATTACTTTTGATGTTGAGCATCCATCTAAAAATTCAAGCACTTCAACTTTCCCACCATGGCGGATTACATGCTCAGCACCCGCTATTTGCTCTACGGTGTAGTCGCCACCCTTAACTAAAATATCAGGGCTTATTTGCTCAATTAATTTAGCGGGAGTATCGTTTTCATCTAAACTGCCAAACGGAATAACCCAATCAACTGATGAAAGTGCGCTAAGTACCATTGCACGCTCATCTAGTGGGTTAATAGGACGATCGGCCCCTTTTAAACGCGTAATAGATTCATCATTATTTAATCCAACAACGAGTCTATCGCCTCGGGCTTTAGCTTGTGCTAAATAACGCACATGCCCAGCATGTAAAATATCAAAGCAGCCATTAGTAAATACAATGGTTTCGCCGTTTTGTTTTGCAAATTCAATATGCTGAAGTACATCATCAAATGGTGTTTGGTAATGCTCACCAGTAGTATGTAAATACTGACCAAGCTTACGACTTAACTCTTCTGGCGAGACAGTAGCTGCACCAAATTTACTAACCGCTATACCTGCCGCTAAGTTAGCAATTTCGACAGCATCTTTAGGTTCCATGCCCGCACCAAGCATAACCGCGAGTGTAGCTATAACCGTATCACCAGCCCCAGTCACATCACTTACTTCAAGTTCTTGTGCTGCAAAATCAAACTTTTCATCTGCATTAATTAACGACATACCTTGCTCAGAACGCGTAAGCAACATGGCTTTAATGCCATTTTTGCTAATTAAATCACGTGCACTTGCTGCTAAAGCTTCTTCTGAATCGGTTTGACCACCCGCTAACTTAAACTCATGTAAATTAGGCGTAATGTAATCAGCACCTTCGTATAAGTGTAAGTCTGGCGATTTAGGGTCGATTAAAACCGTTTTTCCGGCGCCCTTAGCAAGGCTTACCATCTCTTTAATTAAGCTTAAAGATCCTTTGCTGTAATCAGAGAACACAATAAAATCGTATTCATCAAGTACAAGCTCTAAACGGTTTAATAAAAGTTGGCTGTGTTGCTCGGTAAATGTTTCTTCTAAATCAAGACGAACCAGTTGTTGATGGCGGCTAATAACACGCATTTTTGAAATAGTCGGTAAATCACATACACTGACTAATTGTGAACTTATTTTTTCACCTTTTAGAATAGTCTCTAAAATCTGCCCGCTTTCATCTTCACCAATTAAGCCCAGTAAGCCAACTTTTGCATCTAACCGCGCTATATTTTTTGCAACGTTAGCTGCGCCGCCCGCTTTGTCTTCAAATTTACTTACTTTAACAACAGGTACTGGCGCTTCAGGCGAAATTCGACCTGTATCACCATACCAATAACGGTCTAGCATTACGTCGCCAACAACTAATATTCGTGCCGCTGATAAGTTTTTTAATAACGATAAATCCATTACTGCTGCTCCGCAACAACCATATCCATGGCTTCACATAACCAGTGACCTATAAACATGTGAGCTTCTTGAATACGTGCTGTTTCGTCATTTTTTATAATGATAGGTAACTTAGCAATATCTTTTACTTTACCGCCATCACGCCCAGTTAATGCCACTGTAAAAGCGCCTAGTTTATTTGCAGCTTCTAATGCTAAGTTAATATTATTACTAGTACCTGATGTGGTTAAACCTATCACTAAATCTTCTGGCTTACATAGCGCTTGAACTTGGCGTTCAAACACCGTATCAAAGTGATAATCGTTGCTGTGTGCTGTTAAAATTGATGTATCTGTAGTCAATGCCATAGAGGCAAGCGGACCACGTTCTAATTTGTAACGCACTACAAATTCTGCTGCTAAATGCTGCGCATCGGCTGCACTACCGCCGTTACCAAACCAAACAATCTTACCACCAGCTTGTAATGCACTGTGGCATGCTTCTAACAGTTGCATAGATTCTTGATGATAAGCTTCCATCGTTTCAAATAATGCTTGATGACGGTTTAATGTTTCAACGTAGCTAGTTGCCACTGAATCGATAATTGACATGAAAAATTCCTCTAGGAACTGAAATAGCAGGGAAAAATTAAATCCATTATTCCATAATTTTATTTAATTGTGTGCATTTTATCGGGTTATAACTGAACCCAGACCATATTTTATTGCGAGTATGTTTAGAAAACGGCTATTTCACGGTAAACTAACGCCACCTCCCTTTTATAAAGATCAGTATGGCACGCATTTTTTACTCTCTAGCATTAATTTTTATTAGCCCACTGATTGTATTTTATCTCTATATTTTACGAGGTAAAAAAAACCAAGGCTATCGTGCACACTTTAAAGAGCGCTTTGGGTTTGTCAGTAAGTCTTTATTTACGACTAAAACCAAACCTTTAGTTTTTCATTGTGCTTCTGTTGGTGAGGTACTTGCCGCAACGCCGCTTATTAAAGCTCTTCAAAAAGCGCATCCAAATTTAAATATACTTATAACCTGTAATACTCCAACAGGCAGAGAGCAAATACTTAACCAGTTTAAAAATTCTGTGGCGTGTAGCTACTTACCAATCGATTTTCCGTTTGCGACAGCCCGATTTTTAAAGCGTATAAAGCCACAAGCATTATGTATTTTAGAAACAGAGCTATGGCCAAATTTAATGGCGATAAGTCACAAAAAAAATATACCGGTACTTGTTATCAATGCAAGACTCTCTGAAAAATCACAGCAAGGCTATCAAAAGGTCGCTAAATTAACGCATATTATTATGCGCTCAATTACAGTACTTGCGAGTCATAACAAGGCAGATGCGGAGCGTTTTATAGAGCTTGGTCTCGAAACTTCAAAAAGCCATGTAACAGGCTCTATAAAATTTGATATAACACCAAGTGACGAGCAATTAGCTGAAGCACTCAACCTTAAACAGCTTTATAACAGTAATGAAGACAATAACGATGAACGCTTTATATGGGTGGCAGGCTCAACACATCCTGTAGAACATGAATTAGTATTGGCAGCTCACCAACAGTTACTAAAAAAGCAACCTAATGCATTACTTATAATTGCCCCGCGCCATCCAGAGCAATTTGATAAAGTAGCTGAGCTTTTAACACAAAGCCCACTTAGTTTTAGCCGTCGTAGCCAAAATAAGTACAACAATGAACAAGTACTCCTTGCTGATACGCTTGGTGAATTACAGTGTTTATATGGCTCTGCAAATGTGAGCTTTATTGGTGGCAGCTTAATACGCAGAGGTGGGCATAACCCACTGGAATCAGCTGCGTTTTCGGTAGGTTTAATAACAGGTCCACACACATACAATTTTGATCATGTTTATCCCGAGCTAATAAAACTTAAAGGCACTGTAGTGGTTGATAGCAATGACGAACTAGCAAAGCAGCTCATAACGTTTAGCCAAAACATAAAAGCGTGCCAAACCTTAGGTATTAAAGCTGCGCAATGCGTAACTAAAAACCAAGGTGCTATACAAAAAACACTTACCATTATTAATCAATATTTAGAGCCAAAACCGTGACCAACATAGCTATAAGCCAAACCCGTGAATGGGTGTCATCTGTTATTGTTAAATATAACTTTTGCCCATTTGCTCGAAAAGAAGTAGAAAACAACTGTATTCACTACATAGTAAGCCCTGCAGCTAGTATGGATGATGCCGTAATGGATATGCTTGAGCAATGTGTTGAGCTTGACCGCGAACCAGAGCGCGAAACAACCCTTATCATGTTTGACAACGGCTTTAGTGATTTTGAAGACTTTTTAGATTTGGTCGATTTAGCTAATGCACTTTTAGTCGCGCAGGGGTTTGAAGGGAAGTATCAAATTGCTAACTTTCATCCTGATTACGTATTTGCCGACAGCGATGAAACTGATGCCGCAAATTACACAAATAGAGCGCCCTTTCCTACTTTGCATTTAATTCGCGAAGCAAGCATGAGCGAAGCACTTGATAGTTATAACGAGCCTGAATCTATTCCTGAGCATAATATAAACCTAGCAAGGCGTAAGGGTATTGATTTTTGGCAGCAGTTACTCGAAGGCTGTAAAAAACCGAGCGCTTAAACGCTCGGTTTTATTTTGGTTCGTGCAAAACTTTGTGCAAAATAAAGCAATAACTAACGCTTATTTTTTAACCCAGTTACCATTTACTTCAACGTAATGACCACTTTGGGTTTTTTCAATTGTTTTAGCGGCAGCAAGCGCTTCAACTTGTGAAAGCGACAAGTTATTCTTTTTAGCGAGCTTTAAGTACTGCGCTTTACGCTTTGCATTTATGTCATCAACAACGGCTTTTGCCTCTGCGTTTTGTACAACAAGTCCTAAATAACCAGAGCTATCTTCACCTACAAAACCTTGGTTTTTAGCGTCATCAAGGCTAATAGCCCATGCAGAAAACGACATACATACTGCACTAACTAACGTAATAATATTTAATTTTTTCTTCGTATTCATGTTCTAGCTCCTTAAAATAACTCACTGTCGTCACTAAATAAATTGTCGAGTTCTTTATCTACTTTTACGCGAATTTCGTGATCGACCTTCACATTTAAATTAATAGTAATGGGCTCTTTAGCAGACACCTCAACACGGTGCGTGCAAGCACTTAGTGCACTAATAGCACTCAGCGCGAGCAGTACTTTTATCAATAACGACTGTCTCATTATTAGTTTCCTTTTTGTGAGTATTGTTGCTCAACTTTTTGTGTAATTTCGTCACTTAAACGTAGTGCGCGTAAAAGTGTAAATACGTTTTCTTCGTGGTTATAATTAAAGTTAACCTGCTGCTGCTCTGCTTTATTATAGCCTTGCAAATTAACCCCTAGTTTTAACCAACCATCATTTTTTAGTGCCACACTGCTATTAAGTTTTTGAATATCTAAATTAGTTAATAGCCCTAACACAGGTTGTAACTCTTGCTGTTGCTGCATTACTGAATCAAAAGCGGCATTATTGGTAATTTTTAAATTACCTGTTCCTTGGCTAAATAAGCTACCGTCAATTATCTCAATTTTTCCACTATCAAAGTGAACAGGTAAAGACCCCGCCAAGCGTCCCGTTAATACAATGCCCGACTTATCGTCGAGTGTAACAAGTTTACTTGCATCAATATTTTCAAACTTAACATTAGCAACTTGGTTTGGCTTCCCTACTGTGTAGCTATCTAGCGAGAACTCGCCACCAAACACACTTCCTTTTACATCATTTATAAGCGCGGTATTGTTATTAACTTGCCATTGCCCTTCAATCGCTTTAACTACAGCACCCGCTCTAAACTCATTTAAATTAAAGGTAGTTGGTTTTACATTAAGCTTACCTGAATTATATTCCCCGCTAAATACACTGTTTAAATCACTCGCAAGGTAATCGTTATACAGTGCACTTGTATGACTAATCCCCATATTGAACAGTGCATTTTGTAAGTTTATATCGCCACTAATATAGCCATTAAATTCGCCCTCTGTTAGTTGTGCAAGTGGCTCAAATTGCCTAATAAGCGCATTTAACAGCAGCGTACTTTGTTCAGGAATAATGACTTCAAACGGATGAGCTTGCGACGACATATGATGATTTACAACTAACTCAACATCGTTTATAAATGCGTGATGCGTAGCTTTTAGTGCACGGCTTTGTAGCCCCGTAGACTCTACTTTTATATTATTAAGTTTTATGTCGGGGCTATTAACAGCCTTTATATTCGTTTTTGCTGTTAGATCAGCAAATAACTCACCTACGCCTAAATTAGCATTTGCTGTTAATGTGTTACTTATACCCGAGACTGTAAACTCTTTATATTCTGCGCTTTTTAATTGCTGGGTTAACGCTACCTCTGCGTTTAACTGTTTATCCATTTTTGCAGTTAAATCACCTTGATATTGCACTGCACTTATATCAAACGCATCTACACTATTAAGTGTTAATTTAGCATTTATAAGCCCAATTGGTTTTAAGTCTATAAACTCACTTATATTAAAGTGACCACTAAGGCTAAGCCCATTCGCTGTTGCAGGGACAAACTCAGGCAAACTTTCAAGTATAACGGCGTAATCGCCTTTAATCGCAGCGCCAGATAACTGAGCATTAACGTTAATATTATTTATATCGGGTGTATTTATTTGAGCTGATAAAGTTGTCTGTAAGTACTCAAGTGGAGATGTAATATTTAGTGTTGTATCTGTTATTAAAATATCAAATTGCTTATCGCTCACGCTTACCAAATTAATTACAGGTACACTTAGCTCACTACCCTCTAAGCGAATTGATTGAGGGAGTTTAAGTTGCCAATTTAAAGGAACTTGTTTGCTAATAAAGCCTGCGTATTCACTCGGTGGAATTAACTCAATACAGCTTGGTGTTAAATTAATTTTGTTATTAAGCAAATCGGTATTAAACATTAACGCTTGGCTATTTAAATTAAAACGCGTCGCCAATTTACCAGTGGTTAATACGTTAATCTGGCACTGCTGATTTGTATGAGAAAACTCATACGTGTGAGCAAACTGGGAGCTAATATCGCCATTTAACTCAACCTCTATACCGTCAAAGCTAAACGCTTGCTGAGAATTAAAATTAGCATCTGCAATTAATGTATTTTTAGTGTTTATAACTTGCTTTAAAAGAGTGTCATTAATCGTAAACTGACCACTTACTTTATTAGCAGTCAAAATTGCACTCGCGTTTATATCACCCGTAACATTAAATTGATTTAGCTCGGGTTCTAATATACTTATTTTAAGTGGCTTATTGAGCTCGTCACTTTCTACTACAAGCTGTTTAATGCTGATTAATGGGCGATTTAAGGGAAGCGCTAAATCGAGATTTTTAGCACCTTGATTAGCATTATCACTTTTAGGGAGTGTATTAACCGTTAACACTGCATTTTTAATATCTACACGCTTTGTATTTGCAGTAATACCAGTGAGTTGTAATTGTTGATTTTGTTGATTTTGGTAATTTACACACACTTTATCAGCATGAATATTTAGTTCAGACGTAATTGAAAAATCGAGACAACTTAACGTAATGCCTGCTTTTTTAAGCTCAGGCGCTATAGCCCACTGTAATAAAGGTAAACGAAATACATAACCAAGTAGCAAGGTGCTTAGTAATACAGCCCCAACAATTAAACCAACTCGCTTAAACATACTATCCTTAAATGCTTTGTGCTTTTAGCTAAAACTATACTAATCAAAAAAGGCTGCACAATGCAGCCTTTTTTATTTTACAGTAAGATTATGAATCTAACTTGTATAAACGTAAATATAATTAACCTACGTTTTTACGTGCGTTACGGAACATACGCATCCACGGGCTATCCTCGATCCATTCATCAGGATGCCAAGAGTTAGCAACGCTTCTGAATACACGTTCTGGATGCGGCATCATTACAGTGGCGCGACCATCAGTTGACGTAATACCTGTAATACCTTCTGGAGATCCATTAGGGTTAGCTGGGTACTGCGTTGTAGGGTTACCGTAGTTATCTACAAACTTAACCGCTACAGTGCCGCTATTAAGCGCCGCTTTAGTGGCTGCATCGTTTGCAAACTCAGCATGACCTTCACCATGAGAAACCGCTATAGGCATTCGCGAGCCAGCCATTCCGTTAAAGAACACAGACGGGTTTTCTTGTATTTCTACTAAACTAAAGCGTGCTTCAAAACGCTCTGATTTATTAGTTACAAAGCGCGGCCAATGTTCAGTACCAGGGATCAACTCTTTTAACGTTGATAACATTTGGCAACCGTTACATACACCTAAGCTAAAGGTATCTTCACGGTGGAAGAAGTTTTGGAACTGATCGCGTGCCATGTCGTTAAACAAAATAGACTTAGCCCAACCTTCACCCGCACCAAGTACGTCACCGTATGAGAAACCACCACAAGCCACTAAACCTTTAAATTGCTCTAGTGTTAAACGACCTTCTAAAATGTCGCTCATGTGTACATCAACGGCTGCAAAACCTGCGCGATTAAACGCTGCCGCCATTTCTAAATGAGAGTTAACACCCTGCTCACGTAAAATAGCCATTTGCGGTTTAGCACCGGTTGCAATGTATGGCGCCGCTATATCTTCGTTTAAATCAAAGTTAAGTTTTACGTTTAAGCCTGGATCTTTTGCATCAAACTTTGCATCAAACTCTTGCTTAGCACATTCAGGGTTATCACGGCGTGCTTGCATTTGATACGTTGTTTCAGCCCAAATAGTGCGAAGCTCAGTACGCGTATGATTAAGTACCGTATTTTCGCCACGGTTAAATATAATCGTATCATCGCTGTTAAGCGTGCCAATGTTGTGGCTAATTGCTGCTATACCATGTTGTTCAAACACTGCATTTACCGCATCTAAATCACTATTTGCAACTTGAATGACCGCACCTAGCTCTTCGTTATAAAGCGTTTCAATGTCTGACCCCGTTAAGCCAGCTAAATCAACCGTTACACCGGTATGACCCGTAAACGCCATTTCAGCAACCGTGGTAAATAAACCACCGTCTGAGCGGTCATGATAAGCAAGTAATTTACTTTCGGCCACAAGCGCTTGCATTGCGTTATAAAAGCCTTTTAATAACTCTGGGCTATCAACATCAGGTGTTACATCACCCAATTGCTTATAAACTTGCGCAAGGCTTGATGCACCCATGCGGTTTTTACCCGCACCTAAATCAACTAATATAAGCGATGTGTCGCCTTTATCTGTGCGCAGTTGTGGAGTGACTGTTTTACGTACGTCGTCAACACGACCAAACGCAGTTATAACCAGTGAAAGCGGTGATGTTACTGACTTCTCTTGTGAGTCACCTTCATCTTTCCATGTCGTTTTCATTGACATAGAATCTTTACCCACTGGAATCGTTAAACCAAGCGCAGGACAAAGCTCTTCGCCTACGGCTTTAACCGCTTCGTATAAACCAGCATCTTCACCTGGGTGACCCGCTGCTGCCATCCAGTTTGCTGATAACTTAATGTTTTCAAGGCTACCGATGTTTGCACAGGCAATATTAGTTAACGACTCAGCTACAGCTAAACGAGCAGATGCACCGTAATTAAGTAATGCTGCAGGAGTACGCTCACCAAGTGACATAGCTTCACCGTGGTAAGTATCATACGTTGCCGCAGTTACTGCACAGTTAGCAACAGGTACTTGCCAAGGACCGACCATTTGATCGCGCGCTACTAAACCCGTAACTGAGCGATCGCCGATTGTTATTAGGAATGTTTTTTCTGCAATGGCTGGTAAACGCATTAAGCGCTGCGCTGCATCTGCTGCATTTATTAATGTAGTATCAAGCGCTTTACCAACAACGTGCTTTGACGTTACATCGCGATGCATTTTAGGTGCTTTACCTAATAATACGTCCAGCGGTAAATCAACAGGGTTATTTTCAAAATGACTGTCTGACACTGTTAAGTGAGGTTCAGCGGTTGCTTCACCAATAACAGCGTACTGGGCACGTTCACGCTTACAAATTGCTTCAAAGCGATCAAAATCCTCTACGCCAACAGCAAGTACATAGCGTTCTTGTGATTCATTACACCAAATTTCGTGTGGTGCCATACCTGGCTCATCGTTAGGAATGCTACGTAATTGGAACTTACCACCACGTCCGCCATCGTTAACAAGCTCAGGAAACGCATTTGATAAACCGCCAGCACCTACATCGTGGATGAATGCAATTGGGTTTTCGTCACCTAGCTGCCAACATTTATCGATAACTTCTTGGCAACGACGTTCCATTTCTGGGTTTTCGCGTTGTACTGAAGCAAAATCTAAATCTTCGTTTGATTGACCTGAAGCCATGCTTGATGCAGCACCACCGCCTAAACCAATGTTCATTGCAGGTCCACCTAGCGCAATTAATTTTGCGCCAACAGGAATATCACCTTTTTGAACATGATCAGAGCGAATATTACCTAAACCACCGGCAAGCATAATGGGTTTATGATAACCACGTACTTCTTCGCCATTATGGCTTGTTACTTTTTCTTCGTAAGTACGGAAGTAACCTAATAAGTTAGGACGACCAAACTCATTATTAAATGCAGCGCCACCTAGTGGACCTTCTGTCATTATATCAAGCGCGTTAACAATACGACTCGGCTTACCAAAATCGCTTTCCCATGGTTGCTCGTAACCTGGAATACGTAAGTTTGATACAGTAAAGCCAACTAAACCTGCTTTTGGCTTAGAGCCACGACCAGTTGCGCCTTCATCGCGAATTTCACCACCAGAGCCTGTAGCCGCACCAGAGAATGGGGCAATCGCTGTTGGGTGGTTATGCGTTTCAACTTTCATTAGTATTTCAATGTCTTCTTGATGATACGCATATTCACCTTGCGCATTTGGGAAGAAGCGACCCGCTTTTGAGCCTTTCATTACTGCCGCGTTATCTTTATACGCCGACAATACATTTTCAGGGTTTAACTCAAAGGTATTTTTAATCATTTTAAATAGCGATTTTGGCTGCTCTTTTCCATCGATTGTCCAGTCAGCATTAAATATTTTATGGCGACAATGCTCTGAGTTTGCTTGTGCAAACATAAACAATTCGATGTCGTTAGGATTACGCCCTAACTTTATAAAGTTTTCTACCAAGTAATCTATTTCGTCATCAGCAAGGGCAAAACCTTGCTCAACATTAGCTATTGCTAATGCTTCGCGTCCGCCACCTAAAATATCAACAGACGACATTTGGCGCGGTGCATCACTGCGAAACAGTTGTGCAGCATCTTCAAGCTCACTATGCGTGGCTTCGGTCATACGGTCGTGTAATAACGCAATTACTTGTGCAAGTTGTTCTGCGTTTAAGTCACCTTCAACATAATAAGCAATACCGCGTTCAACACGGTGAACCTGTTTTAAACCACAGTTATGGGCAATATCGGTTGCTTTAGATGCCCAAGGTGAGATGGTACCTGGGCGAGGTGTAACAAGTACAAGTTTGCCAGCTGGGGTATGCTCAGCAATAGTTGGACCGTAAGTTAATAGTTTTTCAAGCTTGGTTTGCTCGGAGCTACTCAACGGCGATGTTAAATCGGCAAAGTGAGCATACTCGGCGTATACGTTAGTGACTGGAAGTTGCGATTGTTGGCAACGCGCTAAAATTTTATTAACTCTGAACTCTGACAGTGCTGGTGCACCACGAAGGATCAACATAGGTAATTTCATCCGGGGTTAGGGATTGAACGATATTTTAGGCACGCATTATAGTCCAATTAGCATTCAGATTTAACTCAAAATTGCGCTTTTCATAAAATTAACTTTTTAGCTTTATTTATAGCCTCTTTTGGTTAATAAAATAAAAGGTAAAGTGACGCGATGACTTAGTTTTGCTATAACGGTGGCTGGCGAGCTTAAGGGGCACTCAATGTTCAAAGAAAAACTAATAATAATCATTACTTTGGTTATGCTGTTATGTGCATGCGATATGCAAGAGCAGCCAACTCAACTCGCCCAAATAAAAGAACACAATAAAATACGAGTGGGCACCCTTGCCAGTGCTAGTAATTATTATCAAGCCGTTCAAGGTGAACAAGGCTTTGAATATGAGTTATCACAAGCCTTCGCTGAATATTTAGGTGTAGAGCTTGAAATAGTGCCATTTTTTAACTTATCCGACATGTTTGAACGCCTTGAAAGCGGTGATTTAGACTTAATAGCGTCAGGACTTACCTATAATAAAACCCGTGCAGAGCAATACCGCTATGGGCCAACTTACAGAACAATCAGCCAAAAATTAGTTTATAAACAAGGACGTGTTCGTCCTCGTGAGTTTGACGATTTAGATGGCAACTTTACGGTTATAGCTAAAAGTAGCCATTCGCTTACTCTACAAAAAATGAAGAAGAACAATCCAGATCTCACTTGGATAGAAAGCGAAGAGTTTGATGAAGAAGAACTACTTCAAGCAGTTATTGATGGCGAGATAGATTACACACTCGCTGATACGCACACGCTATCGCTGTTTCGCCGTTATCACCCAAATTTAAGCATTGGTTTTTCAGTTAGCCATAACGACCCGATTGCATGGATACTTAATAAATCTAAAGACGACTCTTTATATGCGTTGTTGGTGCCATTTTTTGGTGACGTTAAGCAAAGTAACCAGCTCTATGTACTTGAAGAAAAATACTTTGGTCACGTACGCCAATTTAACTATGTAAATACCCTTGCTTATATCGAAGCAATTAAAGAAACCTTACCAACATACCAGCCATGGTTTGAACAATATGCAGGTAGCCTTGACTGGCGATTATTAGCGGCACTAAGCTATCAAGAATCTATGTGGAATCCTCGCGCTAAATCACCAACAGGTGTGCGCGGCATCATGATGCTAACTCGCAGTACAGCCAAACAAGTAGGTGTTACTAACCGGTTAGAACCAGAGCAAAACATCCGTGGTGGCGCTAAATACTTAAGCAAGCTTATTAAACGTATTCCTGACCGTATCCCGCAACCCGACCGCACATGGCTTGCTTTGGCCGGATACAATGTAGGTTGGGGGCACGTTAACGACGCACGTATAATTACCGAACAGCAAGGCGCAAGTCCTGACAAATGGGCTGATGTAAAAAAACGCCTACCGCTATTAATTAAAAAGCGCTATTACCGTAAAACTCGCTACGGTTATGCCCGAGGCGATGTAGCTGTTAAATATGTCGATAATATTCGTCGCTATTACGATGCACTTGTTTGGCTAGATGAAAATGATGCTATTGCTGCAGAGCCTGAGCCAGAACCAATTACAGAGTTGAGCACTGATACTGAGCTAAAGCTAAAGCTAAACGAAAAAAGTGAAGTGAAAAGTGAAGTAAAAAGTAAGGCCGATGAAGCTCAAACAGAAAAAAAACAACCTATAATCGAACCCGAACAGTCGAGTGAAAACAATGGCTAAGATTAATATAAGTACCCGTTTATTGAGTATGTCAGTAAGCAAAATTTAAGTAAATTAAATATCTGTTTACTTGTCACCAAATGATCACTAATGTGTGTTAATTGTATATCATTATTTTATAAGATATACCCGGCCTTTCTCACTCTTGCATTAGGAGAAAACATGCTAAAACGTAGACGCACACAAAGATTAAAACGCAATGTCATTTATTCAACGGCCACACGTCGTCGTGTTATGTTGCGAAAACTACACAAAAAAATCATCTGGCGTCGCCGAATGTTTGCTATGCAGCAAATGGCTGAATCAGAAATAGAGCCAATCGCTAGTTAGCTTTAGTTAGGCTTATTTATTTGATCATCACGAGCAGCTTTCTTAGCTGCTTTAATTTGCGCTCTTCTACGTTTAAAAAAATTCGAAATAGTATCCCCGCACTGCTGTGCCAAAACACCACCGCACACCTCAACTTGATGATTTAACTTAGGCTCTTGTAATAAATTCATAATTGAACCCGCAGACCCTGTTTTAGCATCGACTGCTCCAAATACTAAACGCTTTATTCTACTATGCACTAACAATCCCGCACACATAGAACATGGCTCTAACGTTACGTATAGGGTGCAATCAATTAAGCGGTAATTGTTAAGGACTTTTCCAGCTTCTCGCACTGCAATCATTTCGGCATGGGCAGATGGGTCATTATCCGTTATTGAGCGGTTATACCCGACTGAAACTAGCTGGTTATCTTTGACTACAATTGCTCCAACCGGAATTTCATCAAGCAGCTCTGCTTGCTTTGCATACAAAAGCGCTTGTTCCATCCAGTAGGAATCATCAAATGGTTCGTTCATTATTTCTACTTAAATAACCTTTTATGCTGTAATTATACCTAGTTAGCACTCTAAAGTGCGCCATTCATTACTTTATTCCAAAAATAAAACAATATTTACCCGTTTGTAATGGCTCACTCGTGCTGATTTACGCTATAATCTCACGCTTTTTTTATTTAGCTCACAACACGGGTAGCAAATGAAATTTCCTGGACGCCGCAGGCATAAACATTATTTTCCAGTGGAAGCCAAAGATCCACTTACCAATCAACTTAACGCAACAGAGCGATTACAACGTAGTTATATTACGGGTATCGATCAGATCGTTGTTGATATAGAGGCAAAAGTTGATCAAGCTTTCCTTGACGAATTTCAACTACGTAGGGGGATGTCGCAAGTTATTGATAGCGATACAACAAACGCCTTATACGATCGTTTAAAATTAAACAATATGGTTGATTTTGAGTTTGCCGGTGGAACCATTGGTAACACTATGCACAACTACTCTGTACTTGCAGATGATCGCTCAGTTTTATTAGGCGTAATGAGCGAAAATATAAAAATAGGTAGCTACGCTTACCGTTTTTTATGTAATACCTCAAGCCGTGTAGACTTAAACTACCTTCAACCAGTTGATGGGCCTGTAGGCCGTTGTTTTACATTAATTGATGAAACCGGTGAGCGTACTTTTGCAATAAGTGCAGGCCTAATGAATCACTTACGTCCTGAATCTATCGATAAAGACCTTATTGAGAATTCATCAGCGTTAGTGATTAGTGCCTATCTTATGCGTACTCAAGGTAGCGAAACAATGACTGAAGCCACTATGCAAGCGGTAAAATACGCTAATGACGCAGGTGTGCCAGTTGTGCTAACACTCGGTACTAAGTTCTTAATTGAACAAGACCCTACTTGGTGGGCAAACTTTGTTGAAAAGCATGTTGATATTCTTGCTATGAACGAAGAAGAAGGTTTAGCTATTACAGGTTTTGAAGATCCTCTTCTAGCTGCTGATAAAGCACTTGATTGGGTAGACTTAGTTATTTGTACCGCTGGCGAAAAAGGCTTATTTATGGCCGGCTACGTAGACGAAAGCTTAAAGCGTGGAACCGAATACCCGTTACTACCAGGCGCCATACCTGATTTTAACCGTTACGAATTCTCACGAGCTATGCGTAAAGATGAGTGTGATGAACCTATCAGAGCATATAGTCATACGGCCCCATTTATGGGTGGACCTGATTCAATCAAAAACACCAATGGTGCAGGTGATTGCGCACTTGCGGCTGTGCTTCATGATTTGTCAGCGAATGTTTACCATAAGCTTAATGTGGCAAACTCAGCTAAACATCAGCAACAAGCTATTACTTACTCGTCACTATCGCAAATTAGTAAATATGCTAACCGAGCGAGCTATGAAGTATTAGTTCAGCACTCTCCGCGTTTATCTCGTGGTTTACCTGAACGTGAAGATTGTTTAGAACAAGTTTATTGGGAACAATAAATAACGGTGGGAGCAATTATTGCTCCCTATCGATTTCCTAAAAAATAGAAATATCGAGCTTTTTAGATAGCAGTTCCAGCGCTGCAATTCCTGCAACCGAATTACCAAACGAATTAAGCCCCGGAGAATAAACAGCTACAGTAAACTTATTTGGTAACACAGCTAAAATAGTTCCTGACACTCCCGACTTACCTGGCATGCCCACTCTGTAACCAAAATCACCGGCAGCATCATATAAACCACTCGTGAATAAAAGCGAATTAAGCTGTTTATTCTGACGACTACTTAAAACACGATTGCCCGATCGATTATCAACACCCTTATTAGCTAAAAAATTATAAGCTTTTGCTAATTCAATACAGTTGAGCTCAATAGAGCAAAAGTTAAAGTAAGCCCACAAAACATCATCAACTTCATTTTCAAAATTACCAAACGATTTCATCAAATGCGCCATCGCAGCATTTCGGTGCCTGAACTCATACTCTGAATTAGCGACTTTTTTATCAATTACTATGCTTCTATTACCAGCTAATAACCTGAAGGTTTCGAGCATAGAATGCATTGGCGCAGATAAGCGGCTGTATAATGCATCACACGTTACAATTGCGCCTGCATTGATGAATGGGTTTCGAGGTATTCCCTTTTCAAACTCAAGCTGTGTAAGCGAGTTAAAGGCTGTACCAGAGGGTTCCTTTCCGACTCTATGCCAAAGTTCATCACCATAACGCTGTAGTGCCATAGTAAGTGTCATAACTTTAGAAACTGATTGAATAGTGAAGCGTTGAGAACAATCCCCCGCACATACAGTTTCACCATCAGTTGTATAAATAGCGATAGAAAATTGTTCCGGATCAACCTCGGCAAGCGCCGGTATATAATCAGCTACTTTCCCTTGTGATAATAAAGGACGTACTTCATGTGCTATTTCATCAAGCACCTTTTGGTAATCAGCTGTAGGCAATCTAGACCTCTATATCGTCATTCATAAAAATTGGATTTTAACACGCGCGATTAAGTGCACCTAGTTTTGTTGTCGAATTTAACGGTGAGATTTTACTAAATTTAAATAGAAAAAAACGTCACATTACTGTGTCTGGTTTCTCTTAATTAAATCCTGGTAATGTCATGGTGCCCACTACGGTGGGGAGTCACAGTGCAAATGCTACGAACTCATTGTCGAGCGGAGATTTTTATGATTTTAGCGTCGGGAGTCGCTACGCTCGCCCGACCTACGTGATAGGTGTTGATGTGAGTGTGTGTTAATTGCGTGTTTTTCACTTTTCTGCAGACATAAAAAAGCCCGAATCTTAAATTCGGGCGCTCTACAATGTGAAGTCGGTGCGCTACGCAGTAGGATGTCGTAGTGCCCACAGCGGTAGAGAGTCACAGTGAAATACTACACTATTATTAATCGTATCGTCTCTTAGTATTCAGAGTTTTACTAATTTTAAAAAGCAAAAAAACCCGTTACATTGCTGTAACGGGTTTCTCTTAATTAAATCCTGGTAATGTCCTACTTTCACATAGCAAATGCTACACTATCATCGGCGCTGTTTCGTTTCACTACTGAGTTCGGCATGGAATCAGGTGGGTCCAAAACGCTATTGTCACCAAGAAAATTCTTTTCAATTTTCTTATTTTTAATTATTAAGATTAAAGTCCTTCGACTGAATTTGAAGCCTGGTAATGTCCTACTTTCACATAGCAAATGCTACACTATCATCGGCGCTGTTTCGTTTCACTACTGAGTTCGGCATGGAATCAGGTGGGTCCAAAACGCTATTGTCACCA
>NZ_JADYXK010000032.1:0-40613 GCF_015864275.1 Pseudoalteromonas sp. NZS11_1 | reverse complement strand
TGAGGAAAAATGCTGCTAGGGCACACCCCAAACGCGATCGAAAAACAGGAGTATTTCAGTATGGGGTAGAGCCAAATTTTTAAGGCTGTACTTAATGTTTTTCTTAAGTACCTACCTATGAAATGGATGTAGGTAAGGGGCGTGAGCAGGACGCGGAAGCTTTACTCGGTTTTGACTTATTCTTACATGGATGTAAGCCATTAGAATAACGCAGGAGCAGTTATCGAGCCCACTAGGTTACAAACCTCGCGCCGCGATTTAATCGCCCCTAGATTGAACAAATTTCAATCCACAAAGATCAACACGCCCTAGTGAAATAAATTAATTTTGCAGATAACAAGCTTGCTAAGCTCTTTTAATATGCGTTAACTTGCTGTTTTAAGGTTTATTAGGAAAAGTTAGTGCAGTCAATTACGCTTGAGCAATTTAATGGTTACTTACAAGGGCAAGGCAAAAGTCGTTACGACATATGCAACCTAGATTGGCAAGTGAATCTAGCAGAACATTGGCTGCTTCTAGGTGCTAATGGAGCCGGTAAATCTGCACTGACAGCTGCGTTAGTTGGTGAAGCTAAGTGCGAAAGTGGTAAGCGTATAAGTAGTATTAATAAACCTATGCTCGTGTCTTCAGATTCGCATAAACAGTTACTGGCCCAAGAATTAGAGCATGAAAAGCATAGCCTCGTTAAAGACCTTATATTTGCAGAGCATAGTAATAATGGTGAGTTATTAGCGCAGCTAATAGAATTATTTAAATTTAGCTCATTACTAAATAGGCACTTTAGAGACCTTTCAACGGGTGAAACTCGTAAACTCCTACTTATAAAAGCACTCAGCTCCCATAGTGAGTTAGTCGTGCTTGATGAGCCATTTGATGGACTCGACGTACAATCTTGCCAGCAGCTTAATAAAATACTCATAGAGCTTAGCCACACGATTACTTTTGTTTTTGTACTAAACCGCCTAGACGAAATCCCTTCATTCATTACTCACTATGGTTATGTAAACCAAGGCTGCTTGTTACATACTTTAGCAAAGCCAAGTAGTGAGCAATTAAGTGACTTACTAAAACTACTTCATTTAGAGCATACTTCATTGGATGTGCCATCTCCTGACGCCGAGCAAGAGCAAAAGGCATTCACCGGTAATACCTTAGTTAAATTGAGTAATGCTAAAGTTAGTTACAGTGATGTAAGCATATTCAAAAATCTCAATTGGACTATAAAAAAGCATCAGCATTGGCAGCTTACTGGAGCGAACGGTTCAGGTAAAACATGCCTATTAAATTTAATAACAGGTGATAACCCACAGTGTTATAACAATGACATTGAAGTGTTCGGTTTTAAACGCGGAACCGGGGAGAGTATTTGGGATATAAAACAGCATATTGGTTTTATATCTAACGCGCTACATATGGATTACCGCGTAAGTATATCGGCTTTAAATACTGTTATTTCAGGTTTTTACGACAGCATAGGTTTATATCAAAAACCGAGCGACGCACAAATTAATATTGCTCAACAGTGGCTGGCATTTATTGGTTTAAGTGATAAAAAAAATACCTCATTCACCCAGCTATCGTACGGCGATCAACGTATGCTTTTAATTGTACGAGCTATGGTAAAGCATCCAACGTTACTTATTTTAGATGAACCTTGCTTAGGATTAGATGAAGCAAACAGGCAACGTGTACTGCTACTAATAGAGAAAATTTGTGCTGCTAATACAAGTACTGTGATTTATGTAAATCATCATGCGGCAGACAAAATTAAAGGAATAGAGAATTACTTAAAAATGGAAGACTTTAATTAAAAGCTCAGAGAAAGGTTGAGCGAAAATTCACTCAACCCATTTTTATTTTAAAGACGAGTAACGCTAAAGCCTTTATCTCGTAGCTGTTTAAGTAACCCGTGTTTTTCAGGTAAATGCAGAGCGCCTACGGCAATAAATAGTTGCTCGTTTGCTAAACGCGGTGTGAGTTGTTTAACCCAATTATTATTGCGGTTAGTTAGCATTACTTGCTCGCTAATTTCACCGTAATTACTGTCATCAAAACTCATGTTGTAGTAATCGGTTAGTGTATCCATATCCCCGTTTTTCCAGGCATTAACTAATTTGATAAAGTAAGTATTAATATCGCTGAGTTGCTCAAAGGTTTCTTCAATCATTTCATTGCTTAATAGCGCCATACCATCAAACATTTGTAGTTGTTGTTCTAGGGTTTCAAGCTCGCCAATTTTAATATTATGCTCTTTAGCATAACTAAGCACTTGCTTGTCTATGCCGGTTTTATCTGAATAACCTGCATTTTGAAATTCAATTTGCATCATAGTCACCATAACAGCCCAAGGCTTTAAGCCATTAAACATAGCAATATCAATCGACTTTTTAGCAAAGTAATCTTTTAGCTTGGTATAATTTTGCTTTGAAAGCTCAGTTTGCAGTGTTTTACCGTCACTTAGCATCATAAATGGCATTGAATGCTGCTGCATTTCAAGTGGAGTAAGTTTGCTTATATCAACTTCAACAATCACTTCTTTGCTTGCACTAATTGCATCGGTTACATTTTTAGGTAAGCCTTTCATGCTGGCATCACCAACGTGTACAGTGCCAAATAAGTAAGAGCTGACGCCATTTTTTTCTATCTTGTATATGGCAGGAGCAGCATAGCTGTTAAGGCTAAATGTTATAAGTAATGCCACAATAAAAAAGTGGCTAACACGGGTAAGAGCATTCATGGTTTGTCCTTAAAATCTCGAAGGTTAGTAGTGTAAATACTAACCTAAATTTACTTCAGAGGTAACGTTAATATAAACGTTAACGTATTGCTTTCGGTATTACTGGCCGTAATAGTAAAGCCATTTAAGTTACATAAGCTCTGTACAATTGATAATCCTAAACCATGGCGCTGGTTATTAGTTCTAGATGAATCTAGCTGATAGAGCGGGTCAAAAATAGCAGTGAGCTGTTCACTACTTAGTGGTTTATTTACTTTGTTACTAACAGAGATGGTCATGTTTGTGCTGTTATTTACGGCAGTTAATTTAATTGGTGCCTCAGGGAGTCCATAAAATAGTGCGTTATCGATTAAGTTACATAAAATGGTATTTAAACTAAATTCGTCAGCATTAAGTGTAAACTCGTCAGTTATCTCATTATTTAAACGCGCTTTAATAGTTGGGTGCTTAAAGGTCAGCTCATCAACAATTTGATTTACTAGGTTATTTAGAATGATATTTTGTGCATTTAATTGCATTGCACTGCTACTTGAGCGCTGCAACAGTAATAGGTTGCTAACAATCGTTTTCATACGCTGTGAAATATTAAGCACATCACTGGTATAGGTGTCGCTAATTCGTTTATCGTCAGGGTAGCGAATAGCCACCTCTGAGAGGCTTATGAGTTCAGCTATTGGGGTTTTAAGCTCGTGTGCAATGTCGCTTGTTAGGCGTTTTTCATTACTATAGAGTTGCTGATTAACGGTAATAAACTTATTTAGCTCGTTACGTATAGGTTCTATTTCTTCTACTTTAAAGTCGCCTTCTATTGTTTGCGCAACACCGGTAATATCGAGTAACTTAATTTGGTCGTTTAAGTTGTGTAGCGGGTGCAGACCTTTATTTACAATACGTGTCACTAAATAGCGCACACCAAACACACCAAGTACACAGGTTAAAATAAAGACCACATCAATAATAATCAGTACTTTATTAAGTTCGGAGGTGGGCGCTGCGATTGCAAGAGTCATGGTATTAAAAACAGCAGAGTGAGTGGGATTTCTATCATCTTTTTGGGCTACAAAGTGACTTATAAGTGCGCGACCATCACGCCCGTTAGGAAGCTCGTAATCTATAATTTTAGATTCGTTTATCGGCATTTCTAAAAAAGGCAGGTTAGCATTTTCATAAAGCGCTAATGAGTCCGAGCGTTCAAACACATCACGGCCATGCCATAATTGGTAAAACTCCGTGGCATCTGCAGCTTCATATTCCGACATAAACTCACCAGCAAAATCAAATTCAACCACGTTGTTGTCATCTTCAACTAAGGTTTTTAAGTAGTTAGCTTTGTTAGTTAAAGACTGATTAAACTGATCTTCCACCCAAGTATCAACACTTAGATCAACGGTTAAAAATATGGTGAATAAAATAACAGAGATCACAGCGCTAATATTATTAACGAGTTTACGTTTTATTGAGTGACTTTTATTTTGTTGTTGCGACATAACCAAATCCACGTTTGTTTTTTATCGGGAGCTCGCCATCAAACTGTCTTACTTTTTTACGTATGGTTGAGATGTGTGCTTCAAGCGCATTTTTAGAGAGCATATCAAACTGACCTACCACCGCTTCACTTATAAGCTCAAGCCCTAATACTCGCTCTGGGGCGTTAAATAAGCATTCTATTATTTTGTATTCATTGCGAGTGAGCTCAATGGCATGTTGCTTGTAGTGAAGAGTTTTAAGTGACAGATCTAATACGCAATCACCTACGGTAAGGGTATTTTGTTGGTTTTGCAGTGAACCACGACGAAGTAATGCAAGGACACGAGCATGGAGTTCTTCAAACGAAAATGGCTTAGTTAAATAATCATCAGCGCCTTTCATAAGGCCGCTAATTTTATCTTGAGGCTCACTTCGTGCCGATAAAATTAGCACACGGCTTTGGCTATTACTGCTGCGCAGTGCTTGTAAAATACTCATGCCATCAACGCTCGGTAGCATTAAATCAAGTACTAGGAGGTCGTAGTTTCCACTGAGTGCCATACTCAACCCTTCTGAGCCATCACCAGTTTCATCTACGGTAAAACCAAGGTTGCTAAGGCCAACTTGCAAGCTGCGTCTTAGTGCTTCAGAGTCTTCAATAACGAGGATTTTCATGTTTACTCGGTTTATAAAAATAGCCTTGTTACTTTAACAAGGCTTTATTATCAAGTCACTTGGTTAATGATACCAACCATTTGTATAAGCTAGATTACCTAAGTTCGCGTGGGCTAGGGCTTTTTTAACTAGTTGCTCATCGTTTTCACATGGTACAAGCTGGTTATTGCTATACGTATAGGTGGTTGCTGGTTTTTGTGGTTGTAACACCACCACTTTATTATCGTGCATGTAGGCAAAGTTTTTGTCGTATTGCATCATTGCGCGTTGTTTGTTGTCGCTAATTGGCTTTGATAAATCATGACCTATCATAGGGTGCTTACCACTTGCGCCAATTAAAGACAGTAGAGTAACAGGAATATCGAGCTGGCTGGCTAGTTGGCTATCTCGTTTATGGGTAATACCTTTACCAAAAATAACGGCCGGAATTTTAAAGTGATCAACCGGTACTAAATTTGAACCCGATACGCGCGAGTCGTGATCGGCAATAACTATAAATACAGTATCATCCCAGTAGCTCGATTTTTTAGCTTTTTCGATAAAGGTGCCTAGTGCGTAATCGGCATACTTGGCAGCATTATTACGGGTTTGTTTTTGTTTATCGTACAGCGTTATTTTATCGTCAGGAAAGTCATACGGGCTATGATTAGAGCTTGAAAATATAAGGCTAAAAAAGGGTTTGTTTTGATTTTTAAGCTTAGTAAGTTCTATATCGGCTTGGTCGTACAAGTCTTCGTCTGATGCGCCCCACGAGCCATTAAAGTCTATTTTTTTAAAGTTATTTGTATCTACGATACTTTTAAAACCGTTGCCTAAAAAGAAGCTGCGCATGTTATCAAAATGGCTTTCGCCACCATAAATGAACTGCGTGTTGTAATTTTGCTTCGCTAAAAAATCAGCAATGGTAAAAAAGTCACGTTGTGATTTATCAAGCTTAACAACTGCACGCGAAGGCGTTGGTGTAAACCCTGTAATTACTGCCTCAATTCCACGTACTGAACGTGTACCCGTGGCGTATAAATTATCAAACCCCCAGCCTTGTTTATAAAGGGCGTCTATATTAGGTGTAAGCGGTAAACCGCCAAGCGTGCCTACATAACGAGCACCTAAACTTTCTTGTAAAATAATGACTAAATTTTTGGGTTTACCTGTATTACTTGCGCCATGAAACGTTTTTGTTGGGGCGGTTACATCACTAAATGTGCCTTGCGTGTTTTGCATGTTACTACGCACAATACTAAGCAATTCATCGGTAGGCATTTTGCCATAATAGTCTTGGCTTGATTGTTCGTTAGAGAGTTGCTTAACTGCAAATGCGACGCTATAAAGTGAGTTAAGGGTTAAGTCGTTAAGTAAGTGATCGGTAGAAAACGAGACCATGGCGGGGTTAAGGGGTCTGTGCCCTAATGAGTTACGCGCGCCCAAAATAGTTAAGCATACTAAAACAAGCGCTAAAATTGATTGGTTTAAGCCTGTTAGTGATGACTTGCTTTGCCATTGATTGCTAAATACTTTGCTTGCAAATTTACAGCTTAAAATAAGTGCTATAACAGCAATAAATACTTCTAACTTATAGCCTGAAAAAATCATTTTTGAGACTTCTCTAGGATAAATTAAATATTCTATAAATAAGCGGTTTGGGCGTAAATCGTACTCGCTTATAAACGTAGGCGTAATCACTTCAAAAAAAACAAGTAAAGCAGACATCGTCACTAAATAAATTTTAATGAGGCCGCGTACTTTATTTTGCCAACCTACGCTTTGCATCAGTAAGGTAAGTAGTAATGCGGGCATAATAATGTAGCTTAGAGTGGCTATATCTACTCTTAACCCACCTATAAATATAGATAACCACGCATGCGATCCAAATACACGCTCCCCTTGCCATACACTTAATCCAAAGCGAGCAAGTGTTAAAAAGCTAAGTGCCAAAACAGTAAATACAACAAAAATCCATACAGGGCCAAGTGCATTTTGTATTTTAGGTATAAAAGTTAGCTTTATGCCCATAACACAGCCCACCAAATAAGAGCGGCAATTAGCATAGCTATAAACACGCTTGCAGAGGCAATATCTTTAGCTAGCCCCGAAAGCTCATGGTATTCACTGCCAATTCTATCAACTACAACCTCAACTGCCGTATTTACCAGCTCAGCAAATAATACAAAAAGCAGGCTGGCTATCAGTAATAACTTGTCGCTTAGTGCAATTTCTTGTAGCCACACAAACACACCGAGTAACGAAAACAGTGCTAACTCTTGTTGAAACGCCGCTTCAAATCGACTCATCCATTTTAAGCCGTTAAAAGAATGGCTTAAGGTAAAAATAAGGCGCATTAAGCCTTGGCGTTTTATAACGGTTTTATTGCTCATAATTGTATTTCGCTTGGTGTTGTTTGGCAGCTAGCAAGTAAATCAAGCGATGCCTGATATGTTTTGCTCTTAATGCCAATTAAATTTAAAAGGGTGTGAAAAATATTGTTGTGTGAGCGCGCAGCGCGGGTGTCTAAATTAGCTAAACAGGTATTAGTAATGCGCTGGTTATGCTCATCAGCCCACATATAAAGGGGGACATGTGTTTGTGTACTTGGGGCAAAGCTATACGGAAAACCATGCAAATAAGCACCGCCTTCGCCAAGTGATTCACCATGATCAGAGACATATAAAAACTGCTTATCTATATTGTTTGGCAGCGCTTTTAATTGCTCAATTACCTGGGCGTTCACAAAGTCGCTGTACGCAATTGTGTTGTCGTAGGTATTAACTAATTCATCGAGTGAGCAGTTTTGAATGTCGCTTCTATCGCACGTAGGCGTAAATTGCTTAAACTTATCTGGGTAGCGTTTAAAGTAAGTTGGTCCATGTGAGCCCATCATATGTAGGACGATAACGGTGTTAGCTTGGCTTAAATTAGCGAGTTTGCGTTTAAGTGGAGCAAGGAGTGCTTCATCAAAACAATATTTCCCATCGCAAAGCGCTGATGGGGTGGTTGGGATATCAATGTTAACAACACGAGGGCATACGTTTTTACAGCCGCTGTTATTATCAACCCACAATACATCGCTGCCAGCTTGTTGTGCTAAATCAATCAGGTTTTGTTGGTTGTCGGCTGCTAATCGATCAAAGTTATCTTGTGTTTGCAGTGAAAACATACACGGCACAGACACAGCAGTAGCGGTGCCACAAGACGCCACATTATTAAAATACGTCACATTATGCTTTTGTGTATAAGGGTTGGTGTTGCGCTTATAACCTTGATAAGCAAAGTTTTCTGCTCGTGCGGTTTCGCCAACAACCATAACTGTTACGCTGGTGGTGTTAGGCGTAATGAGAGTGGGTGTTGCATCTATATTTTTAAATTCCATGTTGGTATACAGCAGCTGATCGCGCATATATTTATAACCGCTAGAGAGATATTGAAACGGAATAATTTCTTTTTTCAAAATGCGGTTGTTACGTCCAGTGGCTGCGTAATCGGCGTAAAAGTTAGCGACCACTAAAGCAATTAGCGTTAAGCAGGCAATAATAAGTTTTATGCGGCTAATCGCTTCTTGATGAGGGCGAGTAAAGTGTATTTTTACTTTGCTTAATATAAAAACAGGTAGCGCACAAAACAACAGTAAAAAGGCTATGAGCTGCGGGTTTAAATAGCTCAGCGCTTCGCTTGAATCCGTTTCGAACGTGTTTTGAATCATTGAATAGTCAAACACAACACCGTAATTTAATGAGCCGTAAAGCACGGCGCTAGAAATTATCAGTAAAAGATAGTTAATTGGTTTTAATAACCATCTAACCGACACTATCGAAAAGAAAATAATTAAAAGGCATAACAAAAGTAGCGGGACTGAAAGTAAAAATAGCCATGAAAAAGATGCAAGAGAGGTTATGGCGCTAAACGAACCTTGAATAAAAGGAATGTTTATAACTAAACAGTAATAACAGGCAATCATCACTACAAAGGCATTTGCACTACAGTGAATGTAAAACCGTTTACTACGATTTGGCTTTTTTTGTGCTGGTGTTTGACTAATTACGTTCATATTTAGGCTCGTTTAAAATAACAACGCCATGCTATGCAACAACACTTAAGAGTCGCTTAAGAGAACCTACGCATTACCTGAAGGTGATAAATAATTTTATTTATAAAAATATTCTTAAAAATTAATCAAACCTTAAATAAGGGATATAAGAATAGTGAATTTCTGAGAATAAAATTAGAGCATAAAAAAACCACTACCAGCTTGTATAATGAATTTTAAAACCTGATAAATTGCCTTTTAGTCTTTTTGTTAGATTAACTTTGGTGTTGACTTAAAGGGCCTAGCGCGGTACTAATATAAAAAGAGAGCGAAGGAATAACCTTCGCGATAATTGAACAAAATTTGGTATTAATTACATGCTTACAAACGCACTTAACCTAGTCCTGATTATTATCGTGGTGATTATTCCCGCGAGGGCTTCGTAGTGCTTTAAAAACTTAAGCATTAAAAAAGCCCTCCGCACTTAACCGTTCGGAGGGCTTTTTAGTTTTAAGGGCAAAGTTTTTAGCGTAAAAATGTAATTGGGTTGTCACTGAGGAATGAGGGTTTATTAATGACAGGCGCAGAACTAACAATCGACTTATTGGCCAAACACGGCGTAAATGAAGTATTTGGCTACCCAGGCGGAGCTATTATGCCAATTTACGATGCGCTGTATGGCGCGCCAGTCAAACACTACCTTACTCGTCATGAGCAAGGTGCAGGGTTTGCAGCTGTTGGTTATGCTCGCAGCACGCGTAAATTAGGTGTGTGTTTTGCAACATCGGGCCCAGGTGCAACTAACTTAATAACTGCCCTTGCTGATGCGATGATGGACTCAGTACCATTATTGGCGATCACCGGCCAAGTGCCTACTGCAGCTATTGGTTCAGATGCGTTTCAAGAAATAGATGTACTAGGTATGTCGCTTTCGTGTACTAAGCACAGCTACATGGTAGAACGAGCGGAAGACTTAGCAGAGATATTACAAGAAGCAATTCATTTAGCGCAAAGCGGCCGACCAGGTCCTGTACTTGTCGATATCCCAAAAGATATTCAAATGGCGCAAGTACCTTTTAAGCCTTGGCTTGCAGCTGATGAATACTTACCAGAGTTAGATTTAAAGCAAGTTGCTATTGCTAATCAATTGTTGAGTGAGGCTAAACAGCCTGTAGCGTACGTAGGCGGTGGTGTACAAGCCGCTGACGCGCAAGACGAGTTAATGCAGTTTTTAAATAAAACCCAGATGCCTGCTGTATCAACACTAAAAGCATTAGGCAGTGTGTTACCTGACTACGAGCATTACTTAGGCATGCTAGGTATGCATGGTGGTCAAGCCGCTAATATTGCCGTGCAAGAATGTGATGTACTTGTGTGTATAGGTGCGCGCTTTGATGACCGCGTAACGGGTAACTTAGCTAAATTTGCAGCTAAAGCTAAAGTAATTCATTTAGATATTGATGCCGCTGAAGTAGGTAAGCGAAAACCTGCTAAAGCTTCATTAATTGCTGATTTAAAAACGTCGTTACCTGCACTTGAGTGCTTTGTAACACCTAAAGCGTGGTGTGACACAAATAAAGAAATGAATATCAAGCACGCGTGGCGTTACGACTACCCAGGTGAGAAGGTTTACGCACCGTACTTATTAAACCAACTGAGCCAACGCATGCCAAAAACTGGCGTTGTGTGTTGCGATGTAGGTCAGCATCAAATGTGGGTAGCACAACACATGAAGTTTACTCACCCGAGTAATCATTTAAGTAGTGGTGGCGCAGGCACAATGGGCTTTGGTTTACCGGCTGCTATTGGCGCACAAGTAGCACGCCCTGATGACTTTGTTATCACTGTATCGGGCGATGGCTCAATAATGATGAATATTCAAGAGTTGGCCACGATTCGCCGTAATAATTTACCTGTAAAAATATTAATTTTAGATAACCAGCGCTTGGGTATGGTTCGCCAATGGCAGGAACTGTTTTTTGAAGGACGTTACTCTGAAACTAACCTGTCGGATAACCCAGACTTTGTGCAACTAGCTGCTGTATTTGGTATTCCAGGGCAAACAATTACCCACGCGAACCAAGTTGATGATGCTATTACAGCATTAGTTAACAGCAAAGGCCCGTACATAGTACATGCCTGTATTGATGATAAAGAAAATGTTTGGCCACTTGTACCACCTGGGGCTGCTAACGACGAAATGATGACGGAGAAAGCAAAATGAAACATAGCCTAACTATTGCATTAAAAAGCCAAAGTATAGCGGTAGAGCGCTTTTTACGAGTGGTGCGTCATCGTGGTTTTAACCTAACGCATTTTCAGCTCAATATGGATGATGGCTTATACAACGTAGCCATGACGGTAGATAGTGATAAACCTATTCACCTATTAACCAGCCAGCTAAACAAGCTGGTGGATGTAAAAGAAGTCACTTTACAAAATTTACAGCACCAACAGGCTGTGTAATTACGAATTAAAAAATAATTTACGAGTAACTGAGTCACTCGGTTATTCACCAATTTTAGAATGAGGAATGCCCGCTTATATTGCGGCAAAAACTGAGGTAACTATGGCTAAATTAAGAAGTGCAACAACAACTGAAGGACGTAAACGCGCAGGCGCAAGAGCATTATGGCGCGCAACAGGTATGACAGACTCTGATTTTGGTAAACCGATTATTGCCGTAGTTAACTCGTTTACACAATTTGTACCAGGGCATGTACACCTTAATCAGCTTAGTGAGCTTATGGGTGAGACAATAACCCAAGCGGGTGGAGTTCCTAAAGAATTTAATACCATTGCTATTGATGATGGCATTGCGATGGGACACGGCGGTATGCTTTATTCGCTGCCTTCACGCGATTTAATTGCTGACTCGGTTGAATACATGGTAAATGGTCACTGCGCCGATGCGATGATCTGTATTTCAAACTGCGACAAAATCACCCCAGGGATGATGCTTGCAGCGCTACGTTTAAACATACCGGTAATATTTGTATCGGGCGGCCCAATGGAAGCGGGTAAAACTAAACTTGCTAACATCGACATTAAACTTGATTTAGTTGATGCCATGGTTAAAGGTGCAGATGAGTCGGTAAGTGATGCAGATTCAGAACAAGTAGAGCGTTCTGCGTGTCCTACATGTGGTTCGTGTTCAGGCATGTTTACTGCAAACTCAATGAACTGTTTGTTAGAGGCAATAGGCTTAGCACTTCCGGGTAACGGTACCACGCTTGCCACCCATAAAGACCGTAAACAACTGTATGTTGAAGCGGGTGCTCGTATTGTTGATTTATGTCGTGAGTATTATCAAAAAGATAATCAAGATGTATTGCCCCGCGCTATCGCTAACAAAACAGCCTTTATGAATGCAATGGTTGTTGATATTGCAATGGGCGGCTCGTCAAATACCGTATTACATTTGCTTGCTGCAGCGCAAGAGGCCGGCGTTGATTTTGATATGTCGCACATTGATGCTTTATCTCGTAAAACACCGTTTTTATGTAAAGTTGCACCAGCAACACCAGAGTACCATATTGAAGATGTACACCGTGCTGGTGGCATGATGGCAGTTGTACGTGAGCTTGGTAAAGCGGGCTTAGTTGATATGTCAGTGAATCATGTTGCTGGGTCAACAATGGCTGAGCTTGTTAAAAAATGGGATGCAACTGACCCAACTAACGAAGTAGCGCGCAAATTTTATCGTGCGGGTCCTGCGGGCATTCGTACTACTAAAGCAATGAGCCAAGAGTGTCGTTGGGATGAAGGTGATAATGACCGCGTGAATGGTTGTATTCGAAGCGTTGAACACGCTTTTCGCCAAGACGGTGGCTTAGCTGTGCTTTCGGGTAATCTAGCCGTTGATGGTTGTGTTGTAAAAAGTGCTGGCGTAGTTGACGAAATGCTACATTTTGAAGGCACCGCCATTGTATACGAATCACAAGATGATTCAGTAGAAGGGATTTTAAATAACGAAGTAAAAGCGGGCGATGTAGTGGTTATTCGTTATGAAGGCCCTAGAGGCGGCCCAGGTATGCAAGAAATGCTATACCCAACAAGCTACTTAAAATCGAAAGGCTTAGCTGAAAAATGCGCACTTATTACTGATGGTCGCTTTTCGGGTGGTACTTCGGGTTTATCAATTGGACATGTATCGCCAGAAGCGGCGAGTGGTGGTGCAATTGCTTATGTTGAAAATGGCGACAAAATCATTATTGATATCGCAACACGTGAAATCACATTAGCGCTAAGCGACGAAGAACTTGAGGCACGTAAACAAAAGCAATTAGCACGCGGAAAAATGGCGTACAAGCCAGTTGATCGTGAGCGTTATGTATCGTCTGCTTTAAAGGCTTATGCATTACTTGCAACAAGTGCCGATAAAGGCGCAGTGCGCGACTTAGCTAAATTGGAGGCGCTTAGTTAATTATGGTCTCTCAAGAGCTCGATTATTTTCGCGCTATTATTCAAGCAAACATGGAGCCTTTGGCTAAAGTTACTGAGGTTAGCGAAATGGCTGAACTCAGTAAAAAGCTAGGTAACCATGTTTGGTTAAAGCGTGAAGACCAACAGCCCGTGTATTCATTTAAGTTACGCGGTGCGTATAACAAATTAAATAAATTACCTAAAGGCTCAGTGGTTATTACTGCTTCTGCGGGTAATCATGCTCAAGGGGTTGCATTGAGTGCATCTCATCTTGGGCATCAAGCGACTATTGTAATGCCAGTAACAACGCCTGAAATAAAAGTCAGCGCAGTGCGCGCACTTGGCGGTGAAGTTGTATTACATGGCCATCATTTTGATGCAGCAAAAGCCTATGCGCTTGAGCTTACAGAGCAACGCAATGGTATATTTGTCCCACCATTTGACGATCCGGATGTCATTGTTGGTCAAGGCACTGTAGCACGCGAGTTAATGCAGCAATTAAACGAGCTTGATGCTGTGTTTATTCCTGTTGGCGGTGGTGGCTTACTTGCTGGTATGGCGGTTTACATTAAATCGTTGCGTCCAGATATAAAAGTAATTGGCGTAGAAGCCGACGAAAGTGCGTGTTTACAAGCAGCACTTGAAGCCGGTAAGCCAGTAGAGCTTGATCGCGTTGGTAGTTTTGCCGATGGCGTAGCGGTTAAAATTATTGGCACTGAAACATTTCGTTTAGCGCAAAAGTTTTGCGATGAAGTTGTAACCGTTACTAGCGATGAAATATGTGCAGCCATGCAGGATATTTTTGTATCTACGCGTGCAATTGCAGAGCCATCAGGTGCACTTGCAACGGCTGGGCTTAAAAAGTGGAGTCAGCAGTCGGGGTTAAAAGGACTACATTTAGCGGCTGTGCTTTCGGGTGCTAATTTAAACTTTGATCGCCTGCGTTATGTTGCAGAGCGCACTGCGCTGGGTGAAAAAAACGAAGCGCTATTAGCGGTTACTATTAAAGAAGAAAAAGGCAGTTTTAAACAGTTTTGTGCTTCTTTAGGTGGCCGTGCTATTACTGAATTTAACTACCGTTATGCAGGACCTGGTGAGGCGCAAATATTTGTAGGTATTGCACTTCGCCAAGGCGAGCAAGAGCTCAATGAGTTAAAACAAGACTTAACAAATAACGATTATCAATTTTGCGATTTGTCGGATAACGAACTCGCTAAATTACATGTGCGTTATATGGTTGGCGGAAAAGCACCAGAGCAATTACATGAACGTTTATTGCGTTTTGAATTTCCTGAGTATCCGGGTGCGCTTGCACGCTTTTTAGATACTTTAGGCAGCAATTGGAACATTACCTTATTTCATTATCGTAATCACGGTGGTTCGATGGGGAATGTATTGGCAGGTTTTGCTATTGAGCCGAGTCAGTATGAAATGTTTAACGAGCATTTGAATCGCTTAGGTTACAGTGTACAAGATGAAACACAAAATCCGTGTTTTACCCAATTTTTAACATCAAAACCGCAAGCAGAAAAAGCCGAAAAACTCGCCTCAGTATAACCCTTCTTTAAAGGCAGGCACCTAACTAGGGTGCTTGCTTTATTACACGTTTTACATATAGTTACAGGTAATCGTCATACTTTTTGAGGACACCTATTTGCTATTTAAAGGATTAATCATTGGATTGTGCTTTTTTTGCAGCCATATCGCGGCGCAAGAATCAGTCACATTACAGCTAAAATGGACACATCAGTTTCAGTTTGCTGGCTACTATATGGCTAAGCAAAAAGGCTTTTATAATGAAGCGGGCCTTGATGTAACTATTAAACAAGCTAATCCAATGAAACCTGATACCTTTGGTCCTGTGGCCAGTGGCGAAGCACAATTTGGTGTAGGGCATTCCGGTATTTTACAGCAACGTATTAATGGTCAGCCTTTTGTTGCAATGGCAGCCTTATTGCAGTTTTCACCTTATTGCTGGATGGTAAAAGACACGTCTGATATTTTTCACCCTCGTGACTTTGTTAATAAACGTATCACTGCTGTGAGCAAAAATGACGGCACCGAGCTACTTATTATGCTTAAACGCAGTGGCGTTGATGTAGATAAACTCAAAGTTTACAATGGCGAAAATTTTAACCAGGCTTGGATTGAAAACAAGCTAGATGCTATGCAAGTTTATGTTACTACAGAGCCTTATTATATGACTCAACAAGGCGTAGCTCATCGGCTTGTTTGCCCACAGCGTTATGGTATGGACGTATATAGCGACATTTTATTTACTAGCGAAAACATGCTTAAGCAAAATCCGCAAACGGTCGAAAAATTCTACCAAGCGAGCCTAAAAGGTTGGCGCTATGCAATGATGAACATGGATGAAGCCATTGCAGTCACCCAGCAAAACTATGCACCGAGTAAGAGCTTTCATCAGCTCGCCTTTGAGGCTGAAGTACTAAAAAGTTATATAACCCCACCCACTACCAGTTTAGGGCATATGTCGATAGCAAAGTGGCGTTTAATTGCTGACTTATATGGCATACAGCAAAACGAATTTGACGAAGTGAAATCTCACTTTATTTATAAATACCAAGAGCCTGAAAAGATGCAATTATCATGGATGCTTATAGCAGCTATTTTGGTGAGTATTATTTCAATACCTTTGTATTTACGGCTGATTTTTAGCCAAAAATAACTGCTTAATGAGAGCTCACTGAGCTGATATAATTAATTGTCTTTTTATTTTTTAAGCTGTTATGACTTTAGCTGAGCAATTTTTTGCACTTGATTCACTTTTAATGCGCCATCGTCAGTATTGGCAGTGCACCGCATTTGATTTTGACACTATTCCTTGGCCAGAGCTGCAAGGCATACTTAACGAACTAACTGATGATCAGGTAACCGTTCTTGATAACGATCAAAATCAGCTATACCAATTTTTTAGCCAACACATAAACCAACTTGATGAACTTGCTAAGCTATGTGAGTTACCTAGCTCTGCACACTCTCGATCTGATTATCCGTTTTGGATAAGTAACGGCATTAAAGGTCGTAAGTTTGATCAGTTACAAGACTTTGTATCTGCACTACCTAATACTAAGCAACCAGTTTTAGAGTGGTGTGCGGGTAAAGGACACTTAGGGCGAATGCTTGCTTTTAATGGCGCAAGTGATGTGCATAGTATTGAACTGCAACAAAGCTTATGCGAGCAAGGACAAAAAAGTGCACAGCAACAAGGCTTGGCAATGCACTTTAGCCAAGCAGATGTATTAAAAGAGGATATCACTCAATTTTTTAATGCTGATATGCATGCCGTAGCGCTACACGCATGTGGTGGTTTGCACCAAGCATTTATGCGCCAAGCAAGTTTAGCGAAAGTACAGCAAATTAGCTTTTCACCTTGTTGCTATCATTTATTTACGGCTAATGAGTACCGTGTAATGAGTGAGGTTGCAAATAAAAGCGAGCTTAACTTAACGCATCGCGATTTAAAGCTCGCATTACAAGAAACCGTTACAGCGCCTTCTCGTCTGGAAAAAGTACGTAAAACAGAACTAGAATGGCGACTTGGTTTTGACGCACTTAGAAAATCGATTACTGGCGAGCAATATTATGTAAGCGTACCTTCGGTTAACAAAGCTATATTCTCAGATTCGTTTAAATCATTTTGTGCATGGGCTGCAGAAAAAAAGGCAATAAACCTACCTCAAGATACTGATTATAATAAATATTTAGATATTGGGGTTGCTCGAAAAAAAATAACTGACCGAGTTGAACTGGTTCGACATGTGTTCAGAAGAGCAATTGAAGTTTGGCTTGTGCTCGATCGTGCTTTATATTTGCAACAGCAAGGCTATCAAGTAAGCGTTAAAACGTTTTGTGAAAAGCAGTTAACGCCTCGTAATATTTTGATTCTTGCTAATACCCATTAAATTTCCGTCCTCGACTTAATAAGAGATGCAATGAGAAAGTTAAAAAATTTATTCGATAACAATAAACGTTGGGCTGCACGTACAAGCGAAGCTGATCCTGAGTTTTTTAAAATTTTATCTATGCAACAAAATCCAGAGTATTTATGGATTGGTTGTTCAGACTCTCGTGTACCTGCTAATCAAATAGTTGATTTATTACCAGGCGAATTATTTGTGCATCGTAACGTTGCAAACGTGGTTGTACACACTGACCATAACTGTTTGTCGGTTATGCAGTACGCTGTAGAGGTTTTAAAAGTAAAACATATCATGGTAGTAGGTCACTATGGCTGTGGTGGCGTACAAGCCGTTTTAAACAATGCAAAATTTGGCTTTATTGATAATTGGCTACGCCATGTAGGGGATGTAAAAGAAAAGCATCTTGAACAACTTGATGCAATGCCTGAAAGCGAACGTTTAAGCCGCCTTATTGAGCTAAATGTAATTGAGCAAGTGCGTAATGTATGCCGTACTAACATTGTGCAAGATGCGTGGGAGCGCGGCCAAGAGCTAAGCGTTCATGGTTGGGTTTATGGTTTAGAAAACGGCCACCTTCATGATTTAGAATCTGTAGTAACGTGCGCGAGTGAAGAAACGCAAAGCTACAAAAAAGCAGTGCAGCACGTACTTAATAAAGTGGGCGAAAATAAATAAATTTATGACTAAAACGGCGATATTAATAGGTGCTACAGGTTTGGTCGGTAATGAGTTGCTACATAAGCTACTTAAGAGCGATCGTTATACCAAAGTGGTTACGTTAAGTCGTCGGGCTTTGCCTATTACACACGCAAAGCTAGTTAATCACGTTATTGATTTTGAAAAATTAACTCAATACGTTGAGCTTTTTAAAGGTGACGTATTGTTTTCGTGTTTGGGCACAACCCGTAAACAGGCGGGCTCTACACAAGCTCAGCGTAAAGTAGATTTTGATTATCAGTTTATAGCGGCGCAGTTAGCGGCATGTAATGGTGTTACGCATTACTGCTTAGTGTCATCAAGCGGGGCGAACACGCACAGTAATAGTGCTTATTTGAAAATGAAGGGTGAGCTTGAGCAACATATTAAAGCACTCCCTTTTGATAAAATAAGTATTTTACAACCATCTTTATTATTAGGTGATCGTGAGCAATTTAGAGTGGCAGAAAAGATAGGCAGTATTATTTTTCCTGTTATTACACGACTTCCGTTTTTAAAGCGTTACAAACCAATAACAGGTGAGCAAGTTGCGCAAAAAATGCTGAGTGTGAGTTTAGCGCAGCAGGCTAAGTTATTTTATTATGTGCTAGATGAGCTATTTGAATAAACTTAGTAAAACGCAAAAGGCAGCCTAAGCTGCCTTTTTTGTACACTAAATTAATACCAATTTTATTAAAAAAATGATCATTCTAGCGTATTAAATAACTCACTAACTACGTTAAAAATTATTTATATAGAACAACTATGTACCATAATTTTAGCCTTGTTATTGAGCTATTTTCTTATCGCTATAATAGAACACTAATTTAATGCAATTGGTATAATTATTCAGCGTCAGTTTTAGCGCTAAGTTGTTGCTCTAGCAATGCAACTTTAGCTTCAAGTTCGGTTAGTTTTTCGCGAGTACGAATAAGTACTTGGCTTTGCACATCAAATTCTTCACGGCTCACAAAATCCATCTCAGCAAGCTTGTTTTGTAAAACTTGCTTTGTTTTACCTTCGAGTGTCTCTGCTAGGTTTTTTACACCTTGCGGCATATTGCTAGTAATTTGCTTAGCAATTTCTTCAAGTTTTGCTGGGTTGATCATATTTGTCCCTTCGATGCGGCCTAAAATAATAATAACTAATATTACCTTATACCCATGGTATTTAACACATGATCATCTTTACCTTAATTAATTAAGGCAATTGCTATGCTCGCAGTAGTGGTTACGTTAAAATTACGCGTCTTTTAAATTTCTTTGGTCGTTATGAAACTCAATCCTAAACAAGATGAAGCCGTAAAATATATTAGTGGTCCATGCTTAGTACTCGCAGGCGCAGGCTCTGGTAAAACCCGTGTTATTACGAATAAAATCGCTTATTTAGTGAAAAAATGTGAGTACAAAGCGCGAAATATAGCCGCTGTTACTTTTACCAATAAAGCAGCCAAAGAAATGCGTGAACGAGTACTGCAAACGCTCGGAAAGCAAGACGCTAAAGGTTTATGGGTATCAACGTTTCATACACTCGGTTTAGAAATAATTAAAAAAGAGTTGAGCACATTAGGGTTTAAACCCGGCTTTTCGTTATTTGATGATCAAGATACCAATCAGCTTCTAAGTGAGCTCACCGAAGATGAGCTAAAAAAAGACAAGGACTTACTCAAACTACTTAAAATGGAAATTGGTAGTTGGAAAAACGAATTAGTACTGCCAGAGCAAGCAATACGCGAAGCGCGTGATGCGCAAAAGGCATTGTTTGCACAGCTGTATGCTCGCTATCAAAATCAGCTACGTGCTTATAACGCACTGGATTTTGATGATTTAATTATGATCCCTACTTTGTTACTTACTAATAACGCCACATCTCGTGAGCGCTGGCAGCAACGCTTTAAATACTTGCTGGTGGATGAGTATCAAGATACCAATACAAGCCAATATCAACTTGTTAAATTGCTAGTAGGCGAGCGTGCCCGTTTTACTGTGGTAGGTGATGACGATCAATCAATTTACTCATGGCGTGGTGCTCGCCCGCAAAACTTAGTGTTATTAGGTAAAGACTACCCAGGGCTTAGACTTATAAAGCTTGAGCAAAACTATCGAAGTGCAGGGCGAATACTAAAAGCGGCTAACATTTTAATTGCGAATAACCCACATGACATAGAGAAAAAGTTATTTAGTGAACTAGGTTATGGTGAGCCGATTAAAGTAATAGGGTGCCGCGATGAAGAGCATGAATCTGAGCGTGTGGTTGCTGAAATAATTTCACATAAGTTTATGAAGCGTACCAGCTATAAAGATTACGCGATTTTATATCGTGGTAATCATCAAGCACGTGGCTTTGAAAAATCATTAATGAGTAACCGTATCCCTTATAAAATTAGTGGCGGTATGTCGTTTTTCGCTCGTTCAGAAATTAAAGATATTATGGCGTATTTACGTTTGCTAGTTAATCAAGATGATGACAATGCATTTTTACGTATCGTAAATACACCACGACGCGAAATAGGCACGGTCACACTTGAAAAGCTTGGTACGCTTGCTAACGAAAAGCACATGAGCTTATTTGCTACCTGTTTTGATAACGATTTAGGCTACAGACTAAAAGGGCGTGGTTTTAATGCGCTTGCTGGGTTTGCACGCTGGGTTGTTGAGCTATCCGATAACGCAGTACGCGGTGATACGCTCGAAGCTGTTAAAGACTTAGTGCGTAATATTAATTACGAGGCATATTTGTACGAGTCGTCACCGAGTGCAAAAGCCGCTGAAATGCGTATGAAAAACGTATCTGAGCTGTATCGCTGGATCACCGATATGTTGACCGGTGATGCCGACAACGAGCCAATGACATTGGCTGAGGTTGTTAGCAAGCTAACCCTTCGCGACATGCTTGAGCGTAACGAAGAAGAAGATGAAACCGATGCAGTGCACTTATCAACACTTCATGCATCAAAGGGCTTAGAGTATCCATATGTATTTATGGTAGGCATGGAGGAGGGCTTACTTCCGCATCAGGTAAGTATTGATGAAGATAACGTAGATGAAGAACGCCGCTTAGCTTATGTCGGTATTACTCGTGCGCAGCAGGAGTTAACACTTACTTATGCAAAAATACGTCGTCAATTTGGTGAAACCTCACAAACTGAGTTAAGCCGATTTGTACAAGAGTTACCGCAGGACGATCTCGCGTTTGAAAATAAAAAGGCGCCAAACACGCAAGCAGAGCGAATGGAAAAAGGCCAAGCAAGAGTCGCTAACCTTCGTGCAATGTTTAAAAAGCCTGAGTAATACCTCAGGCTAATTTTATAAAGACTGGGTTGCTTGTATTTCAGGTAACTCAGAACACACTAGAGCGTGTTGTTTTCCCACAAAAAATGCCAAACCGTGCTTGTCTAGTAAAGCTCTAAAATTAAGTATTGATGGGCCTTTAGCAATTACTTTCATTGCTTTGAGCTTCGTAATCGCTAGCACGCCCTGTAGCTGAAAATCGTAACTTTCTTGTTGTAAAACACGTTTACTAAAGGTCGAGCTAAGTAGCAGATAGTCAAAATTAATATCGGTTAGTAAATTAAGTTCGCATCGATCTTTAGCAAAATTGTTTAAACCAATTGAATAACCAAGTTGTGATAGCTTTTTGAGGTTTTCTATTTGTGTTGCGCTTGCGTGACGAATTTCTTGCTCATCAAATAGCAAACAGAGCTGGCTATGTCCTTGTTGTTTATTTAGTGTATCTGTAAATAAAACAAATTCGTGCTCCTCGAGTAGTAAACCAGAGCAAGGAACCAGCGCCATAGTTACATTTGCGGTAATTGCTTGTGCATAAGCGCGTTGTAATAACTGTAACTCTATCTCAAGGTGCTGTTCTTTATCTGATGCAAACTTTTTCAAAATATCAAAGCTAGTAAAGCCAAGTATTGGGTGTTCACCAAATGCTTCAAATAAAGATTCAGACTGATGTTGCTCATCAAGCGTAATTATTTCTGAGCTTCTAAAGCTCATAGGTAATATATCAAGGTGATGTTGTGCTTTTAGTGCCTGCGCAGGTATTGATTGCGTTAATAGCGGATGAAATAGCTCGTAGCGATTTTTTCCGGAGTTTTTAGCGTGATACATTGCAGCATCGGCATCACGAATAATTTCATCCGTATGCGTATAGCTTTTCTTTGAGTAGGTTATTCCTATACTAGCACCACTTTGAAGTGATTCGCCTTTAAGGAAAAAAGGCTTTTTCATTAAATCGATAATACGATTAGCGACATCTTCTGCTTGTTGAGGCTCAGTTAAGTGCGTTAATAATATAACAAACTCATCGCCACCTAAGCGTGCTAGTAAATCATGTTCGCGTATACACTGGGCAAATAACTCACTAACGTTAATTAAAAACTGATCGCCAGCATGGTGACCAAGTTGGTCGTTAATGTCTTTAAACTTATCTAAATCAATAAATAAAACAGCAAAATTATGTTCAGGAAAGCGCTGATAATGTTGTAGTGTTTTTTCAAGCTGAGTTAAAAAGAGGCTGCGATTAGGTAAGCTAGTAAGAGAGTCGTGATGTGCGTCGTGATAAAGCTGCTGTTCTATTTTTTTACGCTCATCTATTTGCATTTGTAAGTGCAGATTTGTTTGACGCAGTTCTTTGGTTTTTTCGTTTACTCTAAATTCGAGTTCTTGATGGCTTTTTGCAATCGCTTGATTGGTGAGCTTTGTTTGTAAAACCGCTGCAATTTGATGAGATACAAAGGTAATTAACTCGCAATCATCCCGGCTGAAAATATGTTTGTTATCGTAAGCTTGGCAAACAATAAGGCCGATAACACCTTGAGCTGTTTTAAGTGGAGCGCCTAACCAACTAGTGGCCATTTGCTCTTTTTGTACAGGCTTAGCTCTTTGTACTACACCGCTTTCTATTAATTCTTTTGCTCTACACGGGTGTATAAGTTGCGTTTCTTCAGTGCTTATTACCAGTTCACTATAACCTTTAGCAAAGCGTCTTGGTTGTGTGTTTTCTTTAAATTCATCTACACAATAAGGGAAGCTTATCCAGCCAGACTCTTTATCGTAAAGTGCAATATATAAGTTTTCTGCGTAGGTAATTGTTTTTATTATTTCATGTATCTTAAAGTAAGCATCATCAAGGTTTTTAGCTTGCGTTGCTATTTCAGATATTTTAAACAGAATTTGTTGGCGTTGAAGTGCGCGTTTGCGTTGTTCTATTTCAAGGTTTAACGCGTCGTTACTTTGAGTGAGTGCTCGGGTACGAATTTTTACTTCCGACTCAAGGAGCTCTCGTTTTTTTACACGCTCTATTGCAGTTGCTAAATAAAGCGACATAAACTCAAGTAATTGTATTTGTTGTGAGCTATAGCCCTGTTTTGTATCGTAACTTTGCGCTGCTAAAACACCGATAATATTGTGTTCTTGGTAAACCGGTACACCTACCCAATGCTCTGCTGGAGTGCCTAATGCTTTAAATAAACCTTCTGCTGCGGCATTTTGCATTTGCTGCTTGGTAAAACATGTGGTTTTACCCTGTTTAAATACATAGCCAGTGGCGCCTTCATCAAAGCTATTTGATTGGTTAAGGGCGACGGCAATACCATCTTTTTCATCTGAAAAGTAAGAAAGTTCTAGCGATTGACTATATTGATTTAATAGCACCACATAAAAACTTTTACTCGGCACATATTTTTGTAAAATGTCGTGGATAGCGGGATAAAGTAGGGTTAGCTCGGCAACAGTACTTGCTTGCTCTGATAATTGTATCAGCGCATTTTGTAAGTGATGTGATTGTTTGTATTTATTGAGTAATGTTTTTAGACGTTTATTTTGATACGCCAATTTACTCGATACTGAGAGTTTATCTTCCAATGATCTAACCGGCTATTTTTATTGTATAGTTATTAGCCTTATACTTTCACTTTTAGCGCTTATCGTCAAGTTGATATTCGTACTACCATACTGGCTAGAAACACTATTTTAGGTATTAAAAAAGGCTTACCGAAGTAAACCTTTTTTGTGTATTTCAGCTGTATTTACTTAGATGTCATGAAGTCGATAGCAGCGCTTATCTCATCATCAGAACAATCCATACAGGTGCCTTTTGGAGGCATCGCATTAAAGCCATTTAGTGCATGCTCAAGTAAAGTGTCTTTACCTTTAGCTATACGTGGAGCCCAATCGTCAGGCGATTTAGGCGCGCCTAGTGCACCAGTACCGTGACATGCAAAACATGCACCTTGATACACTTGCTCACCAGAACGAGGGCCTGTAGGCGCGGCTGCTACAGCAGCTTTATCGCCTTCAAGGTATACAGCACCAACCGGCGCGAGACGTGCTTTAATTGCATCTTCAGTCATAGAGTTATCATATGGCTGTGCGTATGCAGTGGTTGCTAGCATTAATAATGCTGCAGCTGTTAATTTTTTCATTTTGCCTTGCTCACTTCGATTTGAACGTGATCAATCACGATTAAAGATGACGGAAATTAAACCGATTATAACTCTCTGAGCCAATTTATAAAATGCTAAGAGGCGTTTTTATTAATAAAACTGACTACTTTTTGCGTTAACGCAATAAAATTTAATTATTTACTGTTTTTTGTTAAGCAATTTAATAAGCGCAAACAGTCATACAATTAACTTTTAGATCCTAAGATCAATTTATTGATAATACGCTACTAACTAGTTTTTCGATCCCTGCATCGGCTTCAATAATCGATTGCGCAAGCATATAAGCTGGGGTTGTAACTAGCTTATTTGGCTGATCAATAACAACATCATCTACTGCACAATTTATATGTTTAGCGCCTAATGTGCTTAGCGTTTGTGCTGTCTCTGCATCGTTACCAATAGTAAGTATGGCGTTATCGTAAATAAATGGGATCAAAGCGGGTGCAATACACATATAACCAGCAGGCTTATTTTCTTTTGCAAATGATTTACAAGCATTAAGGACGTCTTCATTAATATTTGCTTTTGCGCCTTTAATTGCAAAGTCACATAAGTTTTTTGCAGCGCCAAAACCGCCAGGTACAATTAATGCGTCAAACTGAGTTACGTCTAGTTCAAGCAGCGATTTAATGTCACCCCGTGCAATACGAGCCGCTTCTGTTAATGCATTACGTTTATCAGGCATTACTTCGCCCGTTAAATGGTTAATGGTATGAAGTTGTTCAATATCCGGTGCAAAACACTGATACGTTGCGCCATTTTTGGCTATATGTAATAAAGTTAAAATTGCTTCATTAATTTCACTACCATCGTACACACCAGACCCTGCTAATATTACCGCTACGTTTTTCATGCTTTTGTGCCCCTAAAGTCTTTTTTATAAGTCGATCGGATGAAGTCTAACATGCTCAAAATTTCTCGCGAAAATAAATTTTTAGTACAAAAATCATTCCCTATGCAAGTTGTTTTGCGGTTTATGCCATTTGCGATCACTTTGCCTTTAAAAAAATTATAAAGGATCGCTATGATCTTCGATCCATTGTGCTAGAATACTCCTCCGGTTATTTAAATGGACGCGAATAATCAAAGTGAATAACAACACAAGCAGTCGTTAGAAAACCTTTTTCCACATTGGTTTAAAATAATAAAAAAAGAACCTCGTATTATCTTTTTTAAATTAAAACATACAGTTAAAGTATTTTCTAGGCATTTTATGATGCTTTGGAAGAATAGCTCGTGGCTGTTATCTACACACTTATCCACAGCTTGCTATAGTTTTAATAACACGATAAGCAGTAATTCACTGTCGTTTTATTTACTACCTTATGGCATGCTTATAATTACCTTAATTTTTTGCATTTAGGATCCAAATTCACCATGGCTCAGATCCCCGAAAACCCACTTATTTTAGTTGATGGCTCGTCATATTTATTTCGTGCTTATCATTCTCCGCCGCATTTAACTAATTCTAAAGGTGAAGCTACGGGCGCTATTTATGGCGTGATCAACATGCTTAAAAGCTTGATCAGACAATACGATCCCTCACATATGGTGGTTATATTTGATGCTAAAGGTAAAACGTTCCGTAACGATATGTATAGCGAGTATAAGGCAAATCGTCCGCCTATGCCGGATGACTTACGCACTCAAATAGCACCGATACACAGTATTATTAAAGCGATGGGCTTTCCGCTAATTAGTATTGAAGGCGTTGAAGCTGATGATGTTATTGGTACATTTGCACGTATAGCGTCAGAGCAAAAACGACATGTACTCGTCTCTACTGGCGATAAAGACATGGCACAGCTTGTTAATGAACACGTTACGCTAATAAACACGATGACCGACAGTATTTCAGATCCCGTTACCGTGGTTGAAAAGTTTGGTGTAGGCCCTGAACTTATTATTGATTACTTAGCATTAATGGGTGATAAGGTCGATAATATTCCGGGTGTTGAAGGTTGTGGTCCTAAAACTGCAGTTAAATGGTTAGAAAAATATGGTTCTCTTCAAGGTGTAATGGATCACGCCAGTGAGATTAAAGGTAAAATAGGCGAAAAGTTAGCAATTGCTCTTGATCATCTGCCTTTAAGCTACGAACTTGCGACAATTAAGTGCGATGTTGAAGTTGAATCTGATCTTGATACATTCAAGCTTCAAGAGCCTAACAAAGACGAATTAATTGCATTATATGGTGAGTGCGAATTCCGTCGTTGGTTAGCTGAATTACTTGATAATCCTAAAGATGCTGAAACACATTTAGCTGTACCTACCGAAGCCACTGAATTACCAAAAGTAGAAGATGCTCATTACGAAACTATTTTAACGCAAGCTCAGTTTGATACGCTAATAGAGCAATTAAATAGTGCTGAGTTATTTGCATTTGATACTGAAACAACCAGCCTTGATTACATGAAAGCGCAATTGGTGGGTATGAGCTTTGCCGTAAAAGCGGGTGAAGCTGTGTATTTACCGGTAGCGCATGACTATCCGGGTGCGCCTGAGCAATTAAGCCTTGAATTTGTGATGCAAAAGCTAGGTCCAATTTTGGCAGATGAAAACAAAGCTAAAGTAGGGCAAAACCTTAAATATGACAAAAGTGTATTAGCGAATGCAGGTTTTGCGCTAAATGGTATTAAGTTTGACACCATGCTTGAGTCGTATGTATTTAATAGTGTAGGCACGCGTCACGATATGGACTCGCTAGCACTTAAATACCTAGGTCATAAAAATATTAGCTTTGAAGATATTGCTGGCAAAGGTAAAAAGCAACTTACCTTTAACCAAATTGAACTTGAAAAAGCAGCGCCTTACGCCGCAGAAGATGCCGATATTACTTTGCGTTTACACGAAGTGCTTTGGCCAAAAATAGCAGCTGATGAAAAGCTAAAATCGGTATTTGAAGATATAGAAATGCCACTTATTAGTGTGATTTCTGATATTGAACGCACCGGTGTTGCGATAGATAGCAATATGCTTGGAGCGCATAGTCAACGTTTAGGCGAGCGTTTAATTGAGCTTGAAAAAGAAGCGTTTGAAATAGCAGGCGAACCATTTAACTTAAGTTCTCCAAAACAGCTACAAGTACTGTTGTTTGAAAAGCTTGGACTGCCTATTATTAAAAAAACGCCTAAAGGTGCACCTTCTACCGCAGAAGAAGTACTGCAAGAACTTGCTCATGATTATCCGCTACCTAAAGTCATTATAGAGCACCGTGGTTTATCAAAGCTTAAATCAACTTACACCGATAAATTACCATTAATGGTGAATGAGAAAACCCAGCGTGTACATACGTCTTATCATCAGGCAATTACAGCTACGGGGCGCTTGAGTTCAACGGATCCTAATTTACAAAATATTCCTATTCGTTCAGAAGAAGGGCGTCGTATTCGAGAGGCGTTTATAGCCGCAGATGGTTATAAAATTGTCGCTGCCGATTATAGTCAAATTGAGCTGCGTATTATGGCGCATCTTTCACAAGACAAAGGTCTATTAAATGCATTTGCTAACGGCTTAGATGTACATAGTGCAACTGCCGCTGAAGTATTTGGTGTAGAGCTTGATGATGTAACTACCGATATGCGCCGTAAGGCGAAAGCAGTAAACTTTGGCTTAATTTACGGTATGTCGGCATTTGGTTTAGCACGTCAACTAGATGTGCCACGCCACGAAGCGCAGCATTACATAGATAAATACTTTGAGCGTTTTCCAGGTGTATTAGAGTACATGGAAACAACACGCGAAAAAGCAGCTGAAAATGGCTACGTTGAAACAATATTTGGTCGTCGCCTACATTTACCAGAAATAAACGCACGTAATGGGGCGCGTAGAAAAGGAGCCGAACGTGCTGCTATAAACGCACCAATGCAAGGTACTGCCGCCGATATTATTAAAAAGGCAATGCTGAGCGTTAACCGCTGGGTACACGAACAAGCGCCAAATACAATTAAGCTGCTTATGCAAGTGCACGATGAATTAGTATTTGAAATCAAAACAGACTGCGCACCACAGTACACAAAACACATCTGTGAACTGATGTCGCAAGCTGCTGCGCTAGATGTACCACTTATAGTTGAAGCTGATGAAGGTGACAACTGGGAACAAGCTCATTAATGCAATTTGAGCATTTTAATTAAAGCGCCTTTTGGCGCTTTTTTTATGTTTAATAAAAATGGCGAATAACAGCGATTCAATCAGGTATATGCAAGCTTTAGTTAAAATAAGGTTAATTTAAGCAACTATTTGTATTAAATAGTTATATGTTCGTCAATTCGAGCTGTTTTACAGGAATATGATTGTATTTTAATGCGTGCTTTTGTTAAAGTCCCGCCTGTCCTATCCTGTAGGACATCCTGTTGATGATGCATCTGAAAGGGTGCAACAAATTGATAGCTTCTCCCCAGTTTGCTATACCGGCCTACCAACTTGTTTGGTGGGCCGTTTTTTGTTTTACGCCTGAAAATCCTATCTAATTAATTCTTTATTGCGCTATACCAATTGTATTATTCATTCGTCATTTCGAGGTGGTTTGGGTACATCGCAGGTGATACCATCGAAGTGATATTATTTTTATTCTTTTCATTTTATTACTAAGGAGTGCGTTATGTTTAAAGCATTAGCTATTGCAGGTTTTTCTTTATCAAGTTTAGTTATTTCTAATGTTGCTCAGGCCAATTGGCAGCTAGTGAATGATAAAAGCCAACTAAGCTTTGTTTCAATTAAAAAAGATTCGATTGCTGAAGCTCACCATTTTACTAACCTTGAAGGTATGCTTTCTGATAAAGGCGAGTTTAGCGTTAATGTTGATTTAACATCAGCCGAAACTCTAATTCCTATTCGTAATGAGCGTTTAACGACATTTTTATTCGAAGCCGCTAAATTCCCCAATGCTGTTTTAACTGCAAATTTAACTAAAGAACTGAGCAATATTAAAAAGCCTGGTCAATATGTATTGAAGGGTATTAAAGCTGAGCTTGATTTTCACGGTAATAAAAAGCCATTGGCAATTGATGTACTCGTTAACAGCACGCAAAGTGGTGATTTAACGGTATCATCATTAACACCTATTATTATTAATAGTGATGATTTTGGTGTAACTGAAGGCGTTAAAAAGCTGCAAGAGCTAGCGGGCTTACCTTCAATTGCAACAGCAGTGCCTGTTACATTTGCAATTACACTTAAAAAACAGTGATTTCTTTAAGTGAGCTTAGCAAGCAATTAAGCGAGCCAAGCAAACCTTTTGATAGTTGGCAGCCTAATCATTGTGGTGAACTGCCAATTGTCATTAATCATGAGGGGAAATGGTTTTACGATGGCAGCGAAATAACACGCCCAGCCATGGTGAAGCTGTTTGCTTCTGTTCTATGTAAAGAAGGTGAGCAATTTTATTTAAAAACACCTGTCGAAAAAATAACAATAACGGTTGAGGACGCGCCGTTTATTATTGTTGATTGGCGTTTTGAAAATACAGTGCAAGGGCAGGTGTTGTGTTGTATTGATAATTTAGCTAGGCAGTGGTTGGTGAGCGCTCAGCAGCCTTTAGTTATAAAAGATTATAAAGGGTCAAAAGTGCCTTATCTAAAGCTACCTTATGGCTGTAGTGCGCGTGTTGCGCGAAGCGTATATTATCAGTGGGCTGAAAAAGCCGAGTCTGATAAGCTCGGCTATTTTATTAAATCTGCAGGAAAGCAGTTTTATTTATCGTAACGCCAGCGTTTAAGCCTCTGGGTTAGTTTCGTCTGTGATTGTTTCATCGGTAGGTGGTACAGCAATAACAGGACCTAAAAACCATTCATCTAGTTTTTTAGCTACTTCTGGTAAACCCGTGCCTTTTAATGATGAAAATGCATGAACTGTAATATCCCCATCAAGCGTGCTTAATTCACGACGAACTTGCAGTACTTGTGATTTACGAGGGCCTTGCTTTAATTTATCGGCTTTAGTTAATAGTGCCAATACTGGAATTTCACTACCAATAGCCCAATTAATTAAATCGCGGTCTAAATCTTTTAATGGATGACGAATATCCATTAAAATAACAATACCTTTTAGGCTTTGACGCTTTTGTAGGTATTCGCCTAGCGATTTTTGCCATTTCTTTTTCATTTCGATTGGTACTTTAGCAAAACCATAGCCTGGTAAATCGATAAGGCGCATATCGTCAACATCAGCTAAATCGAATGTATTGATTAGCTGAGTACGTCCAGGTGTTTTACTTGTACGTGCTAGCTTCTGATCGGTTAATGCATTTAATGCACTCGACTTACCTGCATTGGAGCGACCGGCAAACGCAACTTCAATTCCCGTATCAGCAGGTAATTTAGTAATGTCGGGAGCGCTTGTTACGAAAGACGCAGTATTATATTTGATACGAGATTTGAGCACAGGCTCTCCTAAAACTTAAAAAAATAACATTGAGTAAACCAAATTCACTCAGGGCGCGTATTTTATACTATAAAGGATGTATTAAAAAGCGTATTTAACCACCTAAAAACAGCACCTATGGTACATTTAAAACATGTTAAAGCTTAATCTAAGTCAAAACCCTGTAAATTATAAGCTTAATATGTGTAGAAAACGTGCCAGAGAATTTATTATCGTGTAGAATATATGTATTACAACATCACGATTGTAGATGATACAGGGTCGGAAACAGAGAATTCACCATGAAAAAAATAGCACTATCTTTAACAATATTGCTTGGTGCGTTGTCAGCAAGCAACGCAACAGCATTTGATGGCGATGTAAACGCAGGTAAAGAAAAATCAGCAACGTGTGCGGCTTGTCACGGCCCAGACGGTAATGCGCCGGTTAATATTTACCCTAAAATTGCAGGTCAACATCCAGATTATATCCTTAAGCAACTTCAGGATTTAAAATTAGGTATGACATCAGGCGGCAAAGAAGGGCGTATGGATCCAGTAATGAGCGCTATGGCTATGCCACTTAGCGAGCAAGACATGAAAGATCTAGCTGCTTATTTTTCTTCAATGAACATGTCTGAAGGTGCTACACCTAAAGATGTTGTTGAAGTTGGCGAGATGCTTTTTAAAGCAGGCGATGCAGAACGTGGAATTCCATCATGTGCAGCATGTCATGGCCCACGTGGTAATGGCTCGTCACTTGCTAAGTTTCCAAAAATTTCTTTTCAGCATCCAGGATATATCAAGGCTCAACTTGAAAAATTCCGTGATGGTACTCGTCATAATGACTTAAATGGCATGATGGGCGATATTGCAAAAAAATTAACAGATAAAGACATCGAAGTACTTTCTCAGTATTTAGGTGGCTTACACTAAAGTCGTATTTATTTAGCAGTTAATAATAAATAAACTACAATGTGTTAAAAAAAGCAGCCTAGGCTGCTTTTTTTGTGTCAAAAATTAACGATATCGTCCGTTTTAATGTAAGACATTGACCATGTCTGGTTGTAAGAAAAGTCTTCTTTTCATTTTTTATTATTGATTAACTTATTGTAATTTATGTTTATTTTTATATCTCAATGTAATAAAGATAATAAAAGTTATATAAACCAGTTGTAACAAAATCATTAACGAGTAAATTAACCACTGTCGCAAAACAACAATAACAAAACGGAAATAACTACCAAGGAAAGTAACGCGGCATGACTACATAGCATAAGATTAGTGCTACTAAAGGAAATAATAAAAAAGTGTCAGGATGACCGAAAATAATAAAAAACTCATGGAAGTTTAATAATAAAAACAAAATGGAATGTAACAAGGAACGTAAAAATAATAACAATACGGACTGATAATAATAAAAATAATAAAGACTAAAAAAAGTCGAAGGGAGAAGTGTCCAGATAATGGCGCTCAGATTAGCAGGCGGTAGAGATGTTTTCTCTACCGCCTTTTTATTTGTCCTGTTACAATACCCACCGTTTAAAATTAGCGATTAATTAGCTAAGGCGCTTTTAAATGAGAGACCCAACCTCTAAGCGCAAACTGAATTCTTCTGGCTAGGCCAGCACTGCGATGCCCATTAATTTGCGCTTCGCTCAAAACCTCTTAAGTGAGATGATCAAGATATGAGTAGAACTAAAAAGTCACGCAAAAGCCCAGCAAACGGACCTGTTCGTTTAAGCCAAGATAAGCTTAAAGAAATGCGCGCATTAAAAGAGCAGCGAGTTAAAAAAACCAAAGGCGCTAAGCCAGGTTCTCGTAACGCGCCAGATTTACTAGATAGCGAAAGCCATAATGCTGGTCACGCGCCTAAAGATAAGCGTGTAGGCAGTAAAAAGCCAGTGCCATTAATTGCAACTGCGCCTGAGCCTAAAGTTGAAATGAAACGCAACTTAAAGCCAACTATTGAGCTGAAAAAGGTAATCGAGCCTGAATTTACACCTGAACAAGAGCTAGAAGCACTTGAGAATGACGAGCGTTTACTTAAACTAGTAGAGCGTCATGAAGAAGGTGAAATGCTAACTGGTAAAGATGCTAAGTACTTTAATAGCCGTATTGCTCGCCATCAGGCGTTATGTGAAATTCTTGGTATTGAAGACGAGGATGAAGACGAATTTGAAGATGACCTTGACGATGATATTGAAAGCAAAGGCAATTCTGATTTCGAACAATACTTATCTGACGATTTAGCCAACGAATGGTTAGATGAAGACGACAAATAGTAAGGATAAATAATGAGTACCGCGGTAATTTTAGCCTTACTTTTAGGCGCTGCTATAATAGTTGGTCTGGCATTTTATGCGGGTCAGTTGCTGTATAAGTTAAATGCGCAAAAAAAGTTAATTGCTAAAACGCAGGCTGAACAAAAGCAAAAGCTTGAGAAGTCGCGTTTAAAGCGAAATGCCAAACTAGCCGATAGTATTCATTTAATTGCGCGTGCAATGAATGAAGAGCAGTGTGAGTTTTCTGAAGGCTGTTTACGTATTTGGGTACTTATGTCTCAATATGGCTTTGAGAGCGAGCGTGATTTAACGACACAATATCCTGGCATTTATAAAATGTACCAGGTAGTTAAAGAAATGCCGACACACGATGCACGTAAAAAATATGCTAAAAAAGAGATTTTCAAGCTAGATAAGGCTCGTTGGCAAGCTGAAGAAACACTTAAAGATGAAGTTAAAGTCGATTGCGCTAAAATTATCATCGAGTTTAAAGCCGCTCCTGGCAGCGATAAAGTGGTTTTTAACTAGCTTTAATTTTGTAATTCTCAGAAAAAGCAGACCTTGGTCTGCTTTTTTTATGCAAAATGGTTTTTATACAATGGGTATCAGTTAAATCACTCGTGAAAAACGCGTCGCATTTATTTGTTTTTGTAAATGAGCGTCAAAGCACATGCAAATAATACGAATGAATAAGTTGCCGCGTGGTGTTACGCTAATTCTATTATTAATTATAGTGACTAGTTCATCTTTTATAAGTGGCGCGAGCGCAATTAACGCATCCTCAAAGTAGTCATTAAATATAAGTGCATGCTTTTCGCTAAAGTCTTGTATATCTAATTCAAACTGGCAAATGAGTTGCTTAATTGCATCAGCACGAATTACATCATCATGTGTTAAGTGCATACCTTTATTAAGTGCGCAGCCGCTTTGTGTTTCTACGCTGTGGTAATAATGTTTTAATTCTTTTTGATTTTGTAAAATAGCAGTGCCAATTTGCGAAATTGATGACACGCCTAAGCCTAATAAATCACAATTTCCATGGGTTGTATAACCTTGAAAATTACGATGTAACTTGCCTTCATTTTGCGCAATAGCTAGTTCGTTATCGGTTTTTGCAAAGTGGTCCATACCAATAAATTGATAGCCTGCTTGCGTCATCTGCTCCAGCGTGTTTTTAAACATAGTGAGTTTGTTATGTGCACTGGGTAAATCTGCATCTTTAATCTTACGCTGTGCGGCAAAGCGCTCTGGTAAATGCGCGTAGTTAAACACCGATACTCGGTCAGGGCTTAACTCAATAAGTTGCTCTATAGTTTGCTTAAAGCTCTCTGGCGTTTGCAGAGGAAGCCCGTAAATCATATCTGTATTAATAGATTGAAATCCCAGCTCGCGAGCTTGTGTAATTAATTGCTTAACCGTATCTGCATTTTGCGGGCGATTAACAGCAAGTTGCACGTCGTCGTTAAAGTCTTGAATCCCAAATGAGACACGGTTAAAGCCAAGCATTCTTAAATCAACAAGCATATTATCGGCAAGTGAGCGTGGGTCTATTTCAATGCCGCGCTCTGTTGTGCTTGTAAAATTAAAGTGCTGCTCTAAAAGCTTAATTAGACGAGTCATTTGTTTTGCGGTTAAAAAGGTGGGAGTACCGCCACCTAAATGTAATTGCTCAACCGTGTAGTTTTTAAATAAATGAGCTTGGGCAGTAATTTCTTTTGCTAAAAAGTCGAGGTACGTATCTGCCTTAGATTGATGGCGGGTAATTATTTTATTACAACCACAGTAGTAGCAAAGCTGGCTACAAAACGGGATATGAATATATAGAGAAAGTGAACGACTCGTTGACGATTCTACAGCGCTTAGTAGGTCTTGTTGTTGATATCCATCACGCAGTGATAGAGCTGTGGGATACGAGGTATAACGCGGGCCAGACACATTATATTTGTTTATTAGGGTTTGATCCCATTGTGGAAGTTTAATCATCACGCGCACCTAAGTATTTATTTAGGGAGTGATTATAAAAAAGTACGCAGTGAGGCGGTTTGATCTGTAACAAAAAAGGTGCCGAAGCACCTTTTTTAATAAAATATCAATTAATGCGGCTAATTAATACGTAACGGTATGGGCATCTTTGAGATATTGAAATAACTCTTTATAACCTTTACCCGGCTTTTCAGCTTTCGCTTCTTTTGCCGCATTACGAACCAATTGACGCATTTGCTGACGATCAAGAGACGGAAACTGTTCAATAGTCTCATTGATAAGGTCATCACCTTGTTCAATTAGGTCTGAACGTAATTGCTCAATTTTTTTGACCAATACTTCAGCTTGGTTATTTTTATTAAGCATTACATCGATAATCGCTCTAATAGCGTCAATGTTTTCTACAGTACGCAACGTTTTAGCGATGTAGTTTAAGTGACGGCGGTACGCGTCACTTTTATTACTTATTTTATCAGCAACAACCATTGCCGCTTTTAAATCGTCATTTAATGGCAGGCGTTCGCGCTGTTTTTTACCCATTTTGGCAATTTCAGTACCTAACTGATGAAACTCTTGCGCTTCGCGTTTAAGCTCCGTTCTTGATACATATTCAATTTCTTCTTCAATTTCAGCAGGCTTGCCTTTTTTCTTTGCCATGGGGTGCTCTTAAATAAAAATAACTTTTGCCATTATACATGAATATGATACTTAGGAATATTAGCTGATGTGATGCATTGAGTGTGTTAGCATTTAAATATAAGAAATGCGTGCATTATGCCTCTAAGGCTCAGGACTTAATTTATGAAAAGCCAACAAAACGATCCAATTTATTCTCAAATATCGCAAGTTAAAGATGCGGTAGCAGAAGTACTCGAACATGCTAAAAAATTAGGCGCTACAGCTGCAGAAGCTGCCATGTCTAGCACGTCTGGTTTATCGGTTAGTACACGAATGGGTGAAGTAGAAACCATTGAGTTTAACCAAGACGGCGGCTTAGGCATTAGTGTATATGTTGGTAATAATAAAGGCTCAGCATCGACAGCTGATTTAAATCCAAAAACATTGCGCACGGTAGTCGAAAAAGCGATTGATATAGCCAAATTTACATCGGATGACCCATTTAACGGCGTTGCTGATAAAGAATTGCTTGAATTTAATCCTAAAGATTTAGATTTATATCATCCTTGGGATGTAAGCCCTGAGGAAGGTATTGAGCTTTGTCATGCTGCTGAGCAAGCTGCATTAAATGCAGATGAGCGTATTGTTAACTCAGATGGTGCGAGCTTTTCATCGCATCAGGGGCTACGTGTTTATGGTAACAGCCATGGTTTGATAACCGGTTTTCCACGTACTCGTCATAGCATTAGCACTATGGTAATTGGTCAAGATGGCGAACACATGCAACGCGACTCTGCTTATACTGTTGCACGCGATCAAGCGGGTTTAAATGACGCAGCGGCAGTTGGGCTTGAAGCAGCAGCTGAAACATTAGCTAAATTAAATAGCCAAAAGTTAGGCACAATGAAAGTGCCTGTTATTTTTAGAGCCGATATTGCAAATTCATTGTTTGGTCACTTAGTGTCGGCAATTGGTGGTGGCGCACTTTATCGTAAATCAAGTTTTTTACTTGATAGCTTAGGCACACAAGTATTTAGTAATTGTGTAAATATTGCTGAGCGCCCACATATTTTAAAAGGGTTGGCATCATCACCGTTTGATAGCGAAGGTGTTAAAACATTCGATAGAGAAATTATTCAAGGCGGCGAGCTACAAACTTATTTATTAGCAAGTTATGCCGCGCGTAAAATGAACATGACCCCAACAGGACATGCTGGCGGTATACATAACTGGCTCGTTGAGCAAACTCATAACGATTTAACTGCACTATTAAAAACGATGGGCACTGGCTTATTAGTAACAGAGCTAATGGGGCAGGGCGTAAATACAGTAACGGGTGATTACTCTCGTGGTGCTGCTGGTTTTTGGGTTGAAAATGGTGAAATCCAATATCCTGTAAGCGAAATTACCATTGCTGGTAATTTAAAAGATATGTTTAAAGGCATATCTGCTATTGGTGGTGACATAGAACGCCGTGGTGGTATTCAAACTGGCTCAGTATTAATAGAGCAAATGCAAATAGCCGGCGCGTAGTATTAACACGCAGTGTATACTTAGACCTAGAGTATTATCTCTGGGTCTAAGTGATCTTTTACGAGGTGTAAAATGGCTAAAGATAGATATGCACCAAAACCGCTAACCGATATTATGGCGGGGTTAAATAATCGTTTATCGGCTTATGCAGGCAAAAGCCAAGCACTTGATACACAGCAAACCCTATTAAAAGATTTTTTAGGCCCTAAGTTGGGTGATAAATGCCGAGTCAGCAATTACCGAGACGGTACGCTAATGATAGAGGCGGTATCTGCACCTATCGCGCTTAGGCTTAATTATTTAAAAATGGATATGCTTTCACACTTTAGAGCTGCCGGAATGGCAGAGCTCGGGCAAATAAAAATAACTGCAAATCCTCAAGCAACTCAGAGATTAAGTACAGCGAATAAGTCGGGCAGTCCTGCAGTTACCAACTCACGTAAAATGAGTGAGCAAACGGCTGATTACTTAAACGCGATAGCATCTTCTGCACCCCCTTCTTTAAAAGAAAAACTAGAGCGTTTAGCGCTTCACGGAAAAAATAAAAGTAAGTCTTAACTACCCACCATCTTGTTATTGGTGGGGCTAATTTGGCAGCTCACCGCATTCAAAATACTTTGTTACATATTCCATTTTATTGTTGGCTTAATGAGGTTTATGATACTGCGTGGGCTTTATATTGATCGAAAGCTCTTTGATACCCATTCCATTAAGTAAAAGCGTGTAGGCAGTGCTATTTTTACTCCTGCTATATTCAAGAATTTAATGGAGTTGGTATGTGATACCAACCTGCATAAGTCTTTGATCAATTTAACGAATTAAATTGCACTATAACGTTGTTAAAAATTTTTTATTTAGAGCAACTAGATACAAAAACTTTTGCCTGGTTCTAGCGTAATTTTCTTAACGTTAAATAGACCCCATATATAAGCAGATTGGTATGATTCAATTCTAACTAACAAACGGAATAATTATGAATAAAGTAACAATGGCTGCTGCAAGTATCGCACTTGCGCTTGGCTTGGTAGGTTGTGGTGAAAAACAACAAGAAACTAAAGTAACCGACACTCCAGTAGTAACAGCACCCGCTGAAAAACCACTAGAGCTTGGTATTGAATTAGCTAATATGGATAGTTCAGTACGCGCACAAGACGATTTTTACTACCATGTAAATGGTCAGTGGTTAGCTAAAACTGAAATACCAGGTGATAAATCTAACTACGGTTCTTTTTCGCAGTTATATGATGAGTCGCAAAAAGCGATGAAAATAGCCCTTGAAAGTGCAGCCGCAAACAAAGCCGCTAAAAAAGGCAGTGATGAGTACAAAATTGGTGCATTTTATAAAAGCTATATGAATAAAGATGCGCGTAATGAGCTAGGTATTACGCCATTACAACCGTCATTAGATACAATTGATAGCGTTAAATCTAAAGCTGATTTAGTGGGTTTAATGGCTAAAATTCAAAAACAAGGCGGTACTTTACCGTTTGGTTGGTTTGTAAATAACGATGCTAAAAACTCAAGCGAGTATGCATTGTATTTATCTCAGTCGGGTCTTGGTTTACCAGATCGTGACTATTACTTAAAAGATGACGAAAAATTCACTAAAATTCGCGCTTCTTACGAGCAATACATCACTGATGTTTTAGCAAAGTCAGGCGTTAAAAATGCAGCAGAAGCTGCTAAGAGCGTACTTGCATTTGAAAAAACACTAGCTGATGCTCAGTGGAGCCGTGTGCAAAGCCGTGATGCAACTAAATCTTATAACAAGATGACAGTAGCAGACGCAAGCAAGTTGATGGGTGACCTTGATTTAGCTGCATTCTTTAAAGATGCTGGCGTGAGTGCAAGTGACATTATTGTACGTCAACCTAGCTATTTAGAAGCGCTTGCTACTATTTACAAAGACACTGATTTAGCAACGTGGAAAAACTACTTAAAATTCCATTTTGTAAGTGGTTATGCAGAGCTACTTAGTGAAGATTTAGTTAACCTTAACTTTGACTTTTACAGCACAACACTTCGTGGCGTAGAAGAACAAGCACCTCTTTGGAAGCAAGCGGTTGATGCCTCTAACAGTGTACTTGGTGAAATATTAGGTAAGGTATACGTTAAAGATAACTTCCCGCCAGAAGCAAAAGCACGCATGGAAGAATTAGTTGATAACGTAATTAAAGGTTATGGCGTTGCTATCGAAAATCTTGAGTGGATGAGCCCTGAAACAAAGCTTGCAGCGAAAGAAAAACTAGACAAATTTACGCCTAAAATTGGTTACCCAGACACGTGGAAAGATTACTCTGAGCTAGATATTAACTCAGATGAGCTAGTAGGCAATTACATTCGTTATAGCGAATGGGCATACGCAGACATGATTGCTAAATTGGGTAAACCAGTTGATCGCTCTGAGTGGCATATGACTCCGCAAACAGTAAATGCGTATTACAATCCAGTAAACAACGAAATTGTATTTCCAGCAGCTATTTTACAACCGCCATTCTTTAATTTAGAAGCGGATGATGCTGTAAACTACGGCGCAATTGGTGCAGTAATTGGGCATGAGCTTGGTCATGGTTTTGACGACCAAGGTGCTAAATACGACGGTGATGGCAACTTACGTAACTGGTGGAGTGAGACTGACCTTAAGCAATTTGAAGAGCGTACAGCGGCTTTAGTTGCACAGTATAACGAATATAAACCGTTTGAAGATGCAAGTGTTAATGGCGAGCTAACGCTTGGCGAAAACATTGGTGACTTAGGTGGCTTAACGGTTGCGCATAAAGCGTATATGCTGTCTTTAGGGGATAAAAAATCACCAGTGATTGATGGTTACACAGGCGATCAACGCTTCTTTATGGGTTGGTCACAAATTTGGCGCCGTAACTATCGCGATGAAGAGTTACGTAATCGTTTATTAACAGACCCTCATTCACCAAGTCACTACCGTGTAATCGGTATCTTGTCGAACATGCCTGAGTTTTACGAAGCGTTTGACGTAAAAGAAGGTGATAAAATGTATATCAAACCAGAAGATCGCGTAAAAATCTGGTAATTGCATTGCTATAAATAACAAAAAACCAGTAAGTTTTTAGCTTACTGGTTTTTTTGTATCTTGAATTTGTAAATAACCTGAACTATGGATAATAAATCTATCTCAAGCAGCTATTTTCAGCGCTAACTACGTTGAATTTACTTGCAATAGGCCAGCTATTGACGCGTAAATTCGCCTTGTTTTCACTAAAAATCTCTGGCTAGAGAAAATAAATTTAAATATCACCATGATTCAATACGTTAATAAATTTCTTAACCAGAGTTCATATATGGTCTCCTCCAGTATTGCAAGGTGTCATTCAACGATAGCAGGGACAGGTTTGCTGTCATATATACGGTCTTTTAGTGAAGATTATTACTTCTGACCTTGA
>NZ_JADYXK010000031.1:0-45948 GCF_015864275.1 Pseudoalteromonas sp. NZS11_1 | reverse complement strand
GAACGAGTGAAACGTTATATTCTTCCAGAAAAAAGAAAACGGCCCAAAAGTAGGACCGTTCGAATTTCAAAAACTCGGTACACCATTAAGTCAAAGCATGCTTAACTGAATGGTGTTAGCTGACTAAGGCGGCTTTAATGGAGTATGCTTAAATATTGATTACTGTACTTTTGAAAACTCTTCTTTAGAGATTTCACCATTACCATCAGTATCCAAATCATCAAAAATCTTTACAAGCTGAGGGTTAACCTTTGCTTCTTCCATTGTAATAGCACCGTTACCGTCTGCATCAAAAGAGGCAAAATCTACTGCGGCATATGCTGCTGATGAAGATGCTAAAACGATAACTGCAAGTGTTGTATTTAATGTTTTCATAATAATATTCCTAGTAATATGGGAAGTCCTTTTCAAAGATCCCTGACTGTGAAAAATGTTTAATCTGAAAAGATTAATTAGTAATTAGCGAATTCTTCTTTAGAAAGCTCGCCGCTACCGTCGGTATCTAGCTCAATAAATTCAGCCATTAAATCTGTATCGACTGCCGCTTCGCTTGGGCTAATTGTGCCGCTACCATCGATATCAAGGCTATCAAAATCTGATGCTGCAAATGCAGCGGAAGAAGATGCTAGTACTATAAGTGCTAATGCTTTATTTAAATGTTTCATAACTTAATCCTTCAATGTTCTATCAAAAAAATTGCTTCGTTTAACTTAAAACGTAATTTTTCACTTCCTTGTTATCCTCTTTCGTAAGCTCCCTTGCCTACTTAGGTGTCTTTGGCAACTCAGGATAAATACTTTTTAATTAAGCTTCTGAAAATTCTTCTTTTGATAACTCACCATTTTGGTCAGTATCAAGCTCAGAAAACATGCTCATTAGCTTTGCATCTACTGATGCTTCTGCTTGGCTAATTGTGCCACTGCCGTCTACATCCAGTGTGTCAAAATCTGTTGCAGCAAAAGCGGCTGAAGAAGATGCAATAGCGATAAGTGCTAAAGTTTTATTAATGCTTTTCATAATATGTATCCTTCAAATTTATGTGTGTGCGATTAAGTATTTCACTTTGAATCACGATTTCGTTCAGTACACTTAGACTATTACAACTTAGATGCCAACATTTAAAAGTTAATAATTTTCAATAAGTTAAACATAAAACGTACAACAAGAAGGCGTTTTTAGAATAATTATTGTTGCCCTTTAGCAACACGTTTTAAAGGGTCTACATTAAAACGATTAAAAACATATAGTTATGTTTATATAAAAAGATACATTTTTAAATGCATGGTTTTAAAATGAGTGGTTTTAAAGAGTAATTGAGATAAATTTTAACGAGGTAGATTTAATAACACAAAATAATCTGCCAAAAACAACACTTAATGTATTGTTTTATATTAATAATATTTTTAATTATGAAAATAATAAAAAATATTTTATAAGCACTGACATAAAACGCCTTTTTGTTGCAAATAAGCGAAAGCTATTTATTCGACGGTAGGTTCGAGTGCAGAAGGGTCTATAAAATGCTCTTTCATAAAGGTTTTCATTTCATCTTCGCTTGCTAGTAGCTTAATCCCACAGTGCACACCTTCGGCATGCTCTTTAACACTGCAAACTTCACCTTCAAAGTCTTTATCGCTGCTATTAAGTATGACAGTGCATTGCATATCTTTAATACTTTCAACTTGCTGATCGTCTCTAATATCAAACATTACACCAGTGAGTGAAATGTCTTTAATAAGGCCTTCAAGTACCCTATCGTCACTTAGCTTTAGCTTTGCAGGTAATAAGGTAGGTATGCGTGTTTGTGAGCGTAGCGCAAATAACTGCACTTGCTTTGGAAAGTTTATAAACACGAGTTTAGCGGGATGAGAGGCTACCGACATAATTTGCTGGCGAAACGCAATAACTTGCCCGCCACTGCCTTCAATAAGCGCTCTTACAACAACCATTACGCCATCACGTAAATAGTCACTCGCCACAGGTAAACGCTTTGCATTGGGATAATTTAAAATAATAAACTGTTTATCGAGTAAACCAACTAATTCAGTTTTAACACGCTTACTGCTTGTAGGTGTTAATATTTCTAGGTCGACTAAGCTGCCTACACTTATATGCTTTAGCTTTTCTAAATTTGTTGGCATATCCCTTTCCCAATAGTTCGTAATTTAAAACTTAAGCCGCTCGTTTATCCACGCCAAAATGTAGGCGTAAATAGTACTAGTAACGTAAATATTTCTAGCCGACCAAACACCATTGCAATGGTCAGTAACCATTTAGCACCATCGGTTATAGCGCCATAATGCGACGCTACATCCCCCAGACCTGGACCTAAGTTATTTAAACAAGCCGCAGTGGCTGAGAACGCAGTTATGTTATCCATACCCGTGCCCATAAGCGCTAACATAATAATAATAAACACCAACGCATATGCAGAGAAAAATCCCCACACGGCTTCTACTACTTTGTCTGGCAACGCCTTTCGACCCAGCTTGATTGAATATATAGCCCGTGGGTGCACCAAACGATTAAGCTCACGCACACCCTGCAAGTAAAGTAAGAACACGCGCACTACTTTCATACCACCACCAGTAGAGCCTGCACAGCCACCAATAAAGCTCGAAAATATAAGTAAAATAGGTAAAAACAAAGGCCATGTTGAAAAGTTATCAGTAGCAAAGCCTGCTGTTGTACTCATAGAAACAGCCTGAAATAACGCCTGATCGAGGGTTTCATCGCCATTAGCAAATATTTCATTAGAGGAAAGTACGGTAAAACAAATAACCACCAGCGCTAATTGAATACACAAAAACACCTTAAACTCAGGGTCTCGAATATAAACTTGTATGTTACGACTGGCCACTGCGGCGTAATGCAGGGAGAAGTTAACAGCGGCAATAATTAAAAAGAACACACAAATAAAGTTAATTACAGGGCTGTCAAAGTGCCCCATAGAAGCATCGTAAGTAGAAAAACCACCTATCGCGACCGTTGAGAATGCATGACATATCGCATCAAACCACTCCATCCCGGCTGCCCAATAAGCCAGCATACAAGCAATAGTCAGTGACACATAAATATACCAAAGGTGCTTTGCTGTATCGGCAATTCGCGGGGTCATTTTGGAATCTTTTACAGGCCCAGGTATTTCAGCGCGATATAACTGCATACCACCAACACCTAGCATGGGGAGTATAGCAACAGCGAGTACGATTATACCCATACCGCCAAACCACTGGAGTTGCTGGCGATAAAACAACACCGACTTAGGTAAGTACTCAATACCGGTAAGTACTGTAGCGCCGGTGGTTGTTAAGCCAGAGAATGCTTCAAACACCGCATCGGCGAGCGATAAATTAGGTTCTTGTAAAAATATAAGCGGCAAGGACGCAAACGCCCCAAGTACCAGCCAAAACAAAACAACAATTAAAAAGCCTTCACGTGCTTTTAAGTCACCGTTTTCATGGCGGTTTGGGTAATAAGCCATCATGCCAATAACAACACTAAAGATAAATGCTAAAACAAAAGGAACACCACCACCGTCTTTATATATTAAAGACACCAGTGCCGGAGGCACCATGGTAATACTAAACAGCGCAACAAGTTGGCCAAGAATTTTTATGATGGTACGAAATTGCATTTAGCTTGTCGCTTTTATTATTAGTAAATTCAGGCTGAGTAGTATCAACCAAATTAAATAGGGTCAGTATGCATTACATGCAATTTGTGTAGGTTATTACTCTTTAATAGTTAACTCAACTGCGCCGTGACTTAAATCAAAAATATCTTTGATTGCTTGCTGAGCTTCGCGACTATCTATTGTAATCACCCATTCAATATTAGCAGTAAATTGCTTATCAATATTAAGCACTTGATACTTTGTTTTTAATAACTGCTCAATCGCACCTTGCATGCTGTACTCGCTACTCCCTGTAATTTCAACACTGGGAACTTTAAGTACCGTTTGCAATTTTACTAATGCATTATTTAATGAGCCACCATAAGCACGTACTAACCCGCCCGTGCCTAATTTTATGCCGCCAAAGTAACGTGTAACAACAGCTGTGATTTCGCCAAGGCCTGAACCCACCAGCACATTTAACATAGGTTTTCCTGCAGTGCCATTTGGTTCACCATCGTCCGAAAAACCATAAACATGGCTGCCACCGGGGTTGCCTGCCACATGTGCCCAGCAGTTATGACGCGCATCGCTATACTTTTCTTCAATGCTTTTAATAAATGCTTTAGCTGAATTTAAATCGGGGGTATGTGCAATGTGAACTATAAACGTACTTTTTTTAATTTCTTCTTGATGAAAAACGTCAGCAGCGGGATATTTATATTCAGACATATTTTAAACTTGTAAAAAGGGGGCCAAAAGGCCCCTTTAAATAATGTACGTATTTTAACGTGTATAAACTAATTAGTGTTAACTAGAATTAATCGAGCGCTAAATCTCGTGTCATATTCTCTAAGCTATCTTCGTGAACAATAATGTTGTCTTCAATACGAATACCGCCAAATGGTTTAAATGACTCAATCTTTTCCCAATTAATAAACTGCTTATTATCGGTTTGCGCTAAATCACCAAGCAGTGAATCAATAAAATATAAACCTGGTTCAATGGTAAACACTTGGTTTTTTTCAATCAGGCGAGTACAACGCAAGAACGGATGCCCTTCAGGCGATGGCTGATGTGTGCCCTTTTCGTCACTCATAAAACCACCCATATCATGCACTTGTAAACCTAGGTGATGCCCTAGTCCATGCGGGAAGAAAGTAGAGGTAATTTTACGCTCAACAATTTCCTCAGCGGGTAGGTTAACAATTTTAAAGTCACTGAGTATTTGTGCAATACGGTTATGGCATTCAACATGTAAATCACCATAAAGCATACCCGGCTTTAAACCTTTACCTAACTCGATTTGTTGAACTGTCATCGCTTGTACAAGCTCAGCAAACTCACCCTGCTTTTTAAAATCATACGTACGAGTAATATCAGCGGCATAACCATTAAAGTTTGCACCGGCATCAATTAAAAATGAGTTATGAGTGTGTGGCGCTTTTGGATCAAAGTGCGTGTAGTGCAAAATAGCGCAGTTTTCGTTAAGCGCAACAATATTGCCATATGGCATTTCATTTTCGCTTTGACGTGTTGCCATTAAGTACGCTTGCTGAATATCGAACTCGCTACCACCATTAAAGAATGTGTCGCGAGCAGCTTTATGCCCATCTACTGCAATGCGGTTAGCGTTGCGTAAACATTCAAGTTCGTACTGCGTTTTATAAGCGCGGTGGTAATGAAAATAGTTAAGTACAGGCTCAGGGTTCATAATACTAAAACCAAGTGCTTGCGCTACTTCAATATATTCGCCCATGTAAGCATATTTAGCTTTATCGTATGGTAATAACTTTTCTACTTGATCAGGCTGAAGTAGTAGCTCTATATCAAAGTACTCAGCCCAAAAGTCACGAGGCTCATCTGGCACTTTATGCCAAAAATCAACTGGTCGATAAAATATTAGTTTTGGTTTGTCGCTGCCATTTACCACAATCCAGCAATGAGGATTATCAATAACCGGTAACCACGCTTTAAACTGTGGATTAACTTTAAATGGATAATACATATCATCTAAAAACTGGCGCTTAGCTTGGCCTGAATGAATTACTAATCCTTCTAACCCTTCGCTATTACAAATTGTACAAGTACGCTGTTGCAGTGTTGCAATATGTTCGGCGTATAAAACGGCTAATTTATCCATTGTTAATCCATCTGTTAAATTTAACTTGCTCTGAGTCTACCACTTAAACACTAAGCGCTCAAAAAAGGGGGATATTTAACACGTAAACATCCCCCTTATTAATACCTATACCTATACCTATCGTGTTAAGTTATTGGTCGATTGGTATCATATATTCAACCGCCCATTTTCATTTCGAGTAGCGGCGCTAATACATTACCTTCTCGGCCCATTCTTGTATGGTAAACCTGCCTGTACGCAAATACATTTTTTACGTAATCGCGGGTTTCGCGATACGGAATAAGCTCTACCCATAACTCAGCCGGAATAGCGTCATCAGGTAACCAACGCTTTATACGGTGATAACCCGCATTATAAGAAGCTGTTGCCAGCACCTCATTGCCATGGTTTTTCTTTTTTAAGTACTGTAAGTAACTAGTACCTAACCTAATATTTGTTTTAGGTTGATATAAACGACTACTTGTCACACTGCCTTTATTTACATACTCAGCAGTACTAGGTAATAACTGCATTAAACCACGCGCATTAGCATGCGAGCGTGCATCTGGCGCAAAAGAGCTTTCGCGCCTTGCAATAGCAATACTCCAGGCAACATCTATCTTGCTACGTTTACTGTAGCGCTCAAAAACATCTTGAAACGCAAACGGAAAACGTTGCTCTACGTTATCCCATGCTTTAATTTTTGCTAAAGTAAAAATAGTACTGTCGTGCCAACCTAAATCGGTAGATAGTTGTGATGCTGCTAGCTTTTCTTCATCGCTAGACGTACCCGTTAAATAATTCCACTCACGGCGCGCCGACGTAAAGCGCTCAATATCATAAAGTGCTTTTGCACGCTTAAAGCCAGGTGCATTACTTACTTTATCTACAAGCACCTTATCGACTGCTAAAGGTTGATTATTTAAATCAACGGGCAACCCTAAACGTGCTGCTGCTAAAAAGCCGTAATAATCACGATTAGCCGCTACTTTTTTCCAAATATCGTCTGCTTTTTGTTGCTCGCCACGTTTAGCATAGCTATAAGCTAACCAATATTGCTGGCCAAGGCTTAAATCCTCTTTACCTGTAAAAAACGCAGCAATCCCTTCCCAATCTTGGGTTTTGAGCATATTGCCCAGTTGCCATTGAGTAAGCTTGCTGTCTAATCGCTCTTTCGGCACTTTATTTAGCCAAAAGCTCGCTTGCTTATGCCCGCTTGAAGCAAGTGACAACGCAAAGGTGTAATACACGTCAGCTTTATCTTCATCACTATACTTAAATATTTTTTCTAGTTTTTCCCATGCTTTTAAAGCAAGCTCTTTATCGCGCCAAACCAAGCGTTTAACACCATAAATTGCTATTTGGCCTTCTTTAGCCGACTTATTTTTATATCGATATAATCCAGCTGCCGTGCTTGGATCTTTTCGCACTTTTAAGTATAAATCAGCTAAGTAACGATCCTTACTTGGCAATAAAGTTTTTAAGTAAGGTAATAAGCCTTGCGTCCCGCCTTGTGCAGCAAGTGTTACACGCTTCCAAACAGTTTCTTCTTTCATGTAGCCTTTTTTACGCCACGTAGAAAACAAACTATCACAGCCATTAGGTTGCGATTTACCAACGGCCCATAAGTCGGTCACCTGATTTAGAATCGCCTTTTCAGGCGCGCCCAAGTCGAGCTGAAAATCTAAATAAGTACAGGTAAGCCCAGTATTAGAAGTTTCACGGTAGTTGCGTATATACGCCGCTTTTTCATTGTTCTCTTTTAAATACTCCAACCACGCTTTGCGCACAGGCCACTCAAGCGGTGTATGCTGATATATATTTAAATAGTCTTCTATCTCTGCCTGATGCTTAATACTCGGGTGACGTTGCCAATATGTTTTTTCAACATACGGTTTTAACGGATGATTTAGGTTACTAACCGCTTGTTTAAAGTCTTGGTAACTTCCGTACCTTACTTTTTTTTCGGCATCTAAAAAGGCATCGTTATCGATACTTGCCTCGGCAGAGTGAAGAGGGAAAATGAATGCAGCTGCCGCAACACTTAGTAAATATTTTTTCATAATGTCCTTTAATAAAAATTAAAGTAGTGAATAAAAACTTTTCAACCACCTTAGCACCAAACCAGCTATATTTTAACCAGTCGATTGTAACCGAGTTAAATTTTTCGTTGCATTTTTAATTTAAAGCAAGCACACTGATTGAAATGCAAACTCATCGTACCAGTCTTAGTTCGTCAACTAGGGAGAATAATAATGTTATATAAAAGCGATTCCTTTGAAGTTAGCTTCCTAAAGGAAAACATCGCCGAGTTTAAGTTTTGTGTTGCAGGTTCTGTAAACACATTATCTCAAAAAACTCTTTCAGATTGCGCAGCAGCATTAAAAGAATTAGCTGCCAATACTGATATCAAAGGCATGATTTTTACCAGTGATAAAGACCACTTTATTATTGGTGCCGATATCTTCGAATTTTTACCTACATTTACTAAACCTGAAGAAGAATTAGTAGTGTGGATCAAAAACGCAACCGACGTTTTTGATGCAATCGAAGATTTACCATTCCCAACTCTAAGCGCTATAAACGGTATGGCACTTGGCGGTGGTTGTGAGTGGGCACTTGCTACCGATTATCGTGTGGCAAGCGAAACAGCTAAAATGGGCCTACCAGAAGTTAAACTTGGCATAATGCCTGGTTTTGGTGGCACAGTGCGCTTACCACGTATCATTGGCGCCGATAACGCGATGATGTGGATTACCTCAGGCGCAGAAAACCGCGCAGCAGATGCCCTTAAAGTAGGTGCGTTTGACGCGGTAGTTAGTGCTGACAAACTTTTAGAGTCAAGTGTATCAACACTTGAGCTAGCGATTTCTGGCAAGCTAGATTGGCAAGCAAAACGTAACGTAAAACTACAGCCACTTAAATTAAACCGTGTTGAGCAAGGCATGAGCTTTGCTATGGCAGAAGGTATGGTAATGGGTAAAACCAAAGGCCACTATCCTGCACCGGTTATGGCTGTACGTACTATTAAAGCAGCGGCAAACTGTACTCGCGATGAAGCAATGGCAATCGAAAATGCTAACTTTGCTAAATTAGCACGTACACCAGAAGCAGCTGCACAGACAGGTATATTCCTAGCTGACCAATACATTAAAGGTAAAGCACGTAAATTTGCTAAACAAAGCGATGTAGAAATTAAACAAGCCGCTGTATTAGGTGCTGGTATTATGGGTGGCGGTATTGCATACCAGTCTGCTTATAAAGGCACACCTATTATAATGAAAGACATCCAACAAGATGCGCTTGATTTAGGTATGGGTGAAGCGTCTAAGTTATTAGGTGCAAAAGTTAAGCGTGGCCACATGCCAATGGAAAAAATGTTGGCAACACTTAGCAAAATTAAGCCAACACTTAACGCGTCAGACCTACAAAGTGCCAACATTATTGTTGAAGCCGTTGTAGAAAACCCTAAAGTTAAGCAAGCAGTACTCGCTGATCTTGAAAAGACCATGCCAGAAGGCACGGTACTTACTTCAAACACATCAACTATTTGTATTGATTTACTAGCACAAGCGCTAGATAAGCCAGAAAACTTTTGTGGTATGCACTTTTTCAACCCTGTGCCAAAAATGCCATTAGTAGAAATTATCCGTGGCGCAAAAACCTCAGATAAAACAATCAATGCAGTAGTCGATTACGCGCTTAAACTAGGTAAATCGCCAATTGTTGTTAACGATTGCCCAGGCTTTTTTGTAAACCGTGTTTTATTCCCTTACTTTGCAGGTTTTAGCAAATTAGTGGTTGAAGGCGCTAACTTTGCAAAAGTAGATAAAGTAATAGAAAACGTATTTGGTTGGCCTATGGGTCCTGCTTACCTACTTGATGTTGTAGGTATTGATACAGCTTTCCATTGTACTGGCGTAATGGCTGACGGTTTCCCTGAGCGTATGGCGCGTGCTGATAAAGATCCAGTGACTATTTTTGCCAACGAAAAACGTTTTGGTCAAAAGAACAAAGCCGGTTTTTACAAATACGAAACAGATCGTCGCGGTCGTCTTAAAAAGTCTCATGACGAGACAGCAGTTGAGCTACTAAGCCCAATTACAGACGCACCAAAAGAATTTGATAAACAAGAAATCATCGACCGTTGTATGATTCCAATGATCAACGAAGTGCTACTGTGTTTGCAAGAAGGCATAGTTGCCTCGCCGCAAGAAGCAGATATGGCATTAGTTTACGGTGTTGGTTTCCCTCCATTTAGAGGCGGCGCGTTCCGTTACTTAGATCAAACTGGTTTAGCTAACTTTGTTGCAGCAGCAAACAAATACGCTCACCTAGGTGCGATTTACCAAGTATCTGAGCAAACTCGCAAGTGGGCCGAAGAAGGTCGTGTTTTCTATAAGGTGGAAGGTTAATATCATGAATAATCCAGTAATTGTAGATTGTATCCGCACACCAATGGGTCGCTCTAAAAGTGGTGTATTCAAACATAAACGTGCTGAAGACTTAAGCGCACATTTAATGAAAGGCTTACTTGATCGCAACCCAGCAGTTGATCCAGCATCAATTGACGATATTTATTGGGGTTGTGTACAGCAAACATTAGAGCAAGGCTTTAACGTAGCACGTAACGCAGCATTACTTGCCGGTATCCCACACAGCGTACCTGCTGTAACGGTTAACCGTTTATGTGGATCGTCAATGCAAGCATTGCATGACGCTGCACGCGCAATAATGACAGGCGCTGGCGACACTTACCTAATTGGTGGTGTTGAGCACATGGGTCACGTACCTATGACTCACGGCAACGACTTTCACCCAGGCCTTGCAACAACAATTGCACAAGCATCGGGCTCAATGGGTTTAACAGCAGAATACCTTGCAACGCTTCATGGCATTAGCCGTGAGCAACAAGATGAATTTGCTTACCGCTCACATCAACGTGCACAAGCGGCAACTGTTGAAGGCCGTTTCCGCCGAGAAATTTTAGCAATGGAAGGTCATGCAGCAGATGGTTCGCTTATATTAGTTGAAGACGACGAAGTAATTCGCCCAGAAACAACAGTAGAAGGCCTATCAAAGCTTCGCCCTGTGTTTAATCCTGCATCGGGTACGGTAACAGCCGGTACTTCTTCTGCGCTTTCTGACGGCGCATCTGCAATGTTAGTAATGAGCGAAGAAAAAGCCAAAGAACTTGGTTTACCAATTCGTGCACGTATTAAAGCAATGGCAGTCGCTGGTTGCGATCCATCAATTATGGGTTACGGCCCAGTACCAGCAAGTAAAAAAGCACTTGCTCAAGCCGGTATTACAATTGATGACTTAGGCGTAGTAGAGCTTAACGAAGCCTTTGCAGCACAATCATTACCTGTAATGAAAGATTTAGGGTTAATGGATGTTGTTGACGAAAAAGTGAATTTAAATGGCGGCGCAATCGCACTTGGTCACCCACTGGGTTGTTCGGGTTCGCGTATTAGCACATCGCTTATTCACTTAATGGAAGACAAAAATGTACGATACGGTTTAGCAACTATGTGTATTGGTTTAGGCCAAGGCATTGCCACTGTATTTGAACGTGTTCAAGACTAATTAGTTTGAGCATGTAAACCATCTTGGTGATTAAAAAGGCGGACTGATTTTATTCAGTTCGCCTTTTTTATTAGCTTTAATTTAGTAAAAATTATCAGCTATAACACCAGTATGTAGTATTACGGAATTATGTGATCGGGCGTATTATTAAATAACGTGTTTTGCAGCAATAATGTTTCAAATGAAATGGGCATATTAAGATAAGTAAAATAGTTAAATTACACTTAAAATTGCGTTAAACTCCCAAACTTATTAATTGCTATACCTAAGCACTCGCGTACGCAGCAATCACTTTAATTAAACAGGTCAATTTATTATGAGCTTTGATAATCCCGATCACCAATTAGATGCCATAGGCCTTCGCTGTCCAGAGCCAGTAATGATGGTACGTGCTGCTATTCGTAAAATGAGTGATGGTGAAACGTTATTAATAACTGCTGATGACCCGTCAACAACTCGCGACATTCCGAGTTTTTGTACGTTTATGGATCACACGCTGGTGGCTAAAGATGCAGAAGAAGCACCGTATAGATATGTGGTTAAGAAAGGGCTTTAAAATAACGTAGGTTGGGTTGAGTTTTACGAAACCCAACGTATTTAATAACCACCAAAATAGTTTTATGCGCCACACATGTTGGGTTTCGTTTCACTCTACCCAACCTACGAACCCCCCTTGGTGTTAATGTTGAATAAACACTACAACGTCCTTGTCACAAATCCATTAATTCACTCGGGCTGCTTTAAAAATACAGCTATCACTTCTTCGTTATCGTCACTTGTGGCTTGTCGTAGTCACTGTAATCAATACTTACTATGTATGTGCCTTTGATTGCTGGTGTGAAACTAAAGTAGTTATAAATAGTATTACAGTCTGCGATAGCTGGCTGGCCGAGTGTTAGGCTTTGTCCTGCTGGTTGTGCATCGCTGTAACCACAGTTGTAGCCTTCACTAAAATCGGCATCGGCTATTTTAAATTCGTACACTTTACCAGGCGTACTAAATTTAACTTGCGCTTGATAAAGCGCGGGTCCAACTGGCGCAAACTGATACTGGGGTTCTGCATCCCACAGTGTAAAGTCGCCACGTAAGTAAATTGTGCGGTCAAGCTCTTGCTGTGGCAATACATCGTTAATCGAAATTTGGCTTGTACAGGCAGTAAGTAAACCAGCAATTGCTAAAGTTAAAATTCGTTTCATAGAAATCATCAATGGGGTTTCCTTTGCATACAGTGAAAACTAAAAAGCCAGCAAAACGCTGGCTTTTAAAATTGCTAATCGGTGTTATTTTTGTAAAACAGAAATATCTGCAATACCTAAAAACAATCCGCTTAACTGGCTTAGCAGCGCAAGACGATTTTGCTTAACAGCTTCATCGTCGGCCATAACCATTACGTTGTCAAAAAAGTTATCAACACTTTCGCGAATACCTGCCAATTGGCTTAATGCTTCTTGGTAGTTTCCATCTGCGTAAAGTGGTGCAAGGTCAGTGGCAAATTTTGCTACTTGTGATGCTAATACTTTTTCAGCGTCGTCGCTTAATAAGCTCTCATCAACACTACCTTGGCTGGTAATGTCGTTTTTAGCCAGAATATTACCTACACGCTTATTAGCTGCTGCAAGCGCTTCTGCTGCGTCTAATGTACGGAAGTGGCTTACGGCTTTAACACGGCGATCAAAATCAACAGGTTTAGTCGGACGACGTGCAAGCACTGCTTGAATTACGTCTACTTCAATACCTTCGTCTTGATACCAAGCACGGAAGCGCCCTAGCATAAATTCAAATACGTCAGTTGATACATTTAAGTTAGTTAACTTGTCGCCAAACAATGTTTGCGATTTAGCTACTAGGTCTAAAATATCAAGTGGTAGTTCTTTTTCTACCATAATGCGAAGTGCACCAATAGCAGCACGACGAAGAGCAAATGGGTCTTTGTCACCTTTAGGTGCCTGGCCTATACCAAAAATACCCACCAGCGTATCAAACTTATCAGCAATAGCTACTGCACAGCTAATTAAATTTGTAGGTAAGTTGTCGCCTGCAAAGCGTGGCATGTACTGCTCGTTTTGCGCTACGGCTACATCTTCGGCTTCACCATCGTGGCGAGCGTAATGCATTCCCATTACACCTTGCACGTCGGTAAATTCCATTACCATTTCAGTCATTAGGTCAGTTTTACTTAATAAGCCTGCACGCTGTGCTAGTACTTTATCAGCACCTAATTGCTCAGCAATGTAACCCGCAAGTTCACTAATACGCTGAGACTTATCTTTAAGCGTACCAAGTTGCTTTTGGAACAATACGCTATCAAGCGATTCTAATCGGCTTTCTAGAGTTTTCTTTTTATCTGTTTCAAAGAAGAACTGTGCATCGGCTAAACGCGGGCGCACTACTTTTTCGTTACCAGAAATAACCACACTTGGATCTTTACTTTCTATGTTAGATACAAACAAAAATTTATTTAAAAGTTTGCCGTTTTGATCTAATAACGGGAAGTATTTTTGATCGTCTTTCATGGTATAGATTAACGCTTCGGCTGGTACATCTAAAAATGCTTCTTCAAATGTTGCCGTTAAAGTAACTGGCCACTCTACAAGTGATGTTACTTCTTCTAGTAAATCTTCATCCATAGCAACAATAGCGTTAACTGCTTTTGCAGCTTCTTCTATTTGTGTACGAATTTGCGCTTTACGTTGTTCGTAATCAGCAATAACGTAGGCAGATTTAAGTACGTCAAAAACGTCATCTGCATGGTTTATACTAATTTTTTCTGGGTGGTGAAAACGATGACCCTGAAGCTGGTTAGTTATTTTCTTACCAAGGATCTCACCTTCAAGTAACTCATCACCAAACAAAATAGTTACCGTATGCACAGGACGAATAAATTGTGTTTTATTCGCGCCCCAACGCATTGGTTTAGGAATTGGTAATTTAGCCAACGCTTTAGTAATTGCACCTGTCATTAGCGTTTTAGTTTCTTGCCCTGCTACTTTAGCAATGTGCAATAACCATGCGCCTTTGTCTGTTTCGAGTGTTTGTGCATCTTTTACTTCAATACCACAACCACGTGCCCAACCCATTGCTGCTTTTGTTGGGTTACCGTCACCGTCAAATGCAGCTTTAGTTGCTGGGCCGCGTTTTTCAACTTCTTTGTCTTGTTGCTTAGCTTCAAGCGCTTTTACTTGTAAACCTAAACGACGAGGCGATGCATACCAGCTTACGCCTTGATGTGCTAACTCTAGTGTTTCTAGCTCTGCAGTTAAGTTTGCAGCAAAAGCTTCTGCTAATTTACGCAGCGCTTTTGGTGGCAACTCTTCTGTGCCAATTTCTACTAATAAATTTTGTGCTGACATACTTACTTATCCTTACACAGCGGGAAACCAAGTGCTTCGCGTTTGTCATAGTAACTTTGTGCACACGCTTTTGATAACGCACGAACGCGTAAAATATAACGTTGACGTTCGGTTACCGAAATTGCGTGGCGTGCGTCTAGTAAGTTAAATGCGTGCGATGCTTTCATTACTTGCTCGTAAGCCGGTAGTGGTAAGTTTGCTTCAATTAACTTTTGGCTCTCTGCTTCACATTTATCAAACTGAGCAAATAAGTCTTCTACGTTTGCGTGTTCAAAATTGTAAGTAGACTGCTCTACTTCATTTTGATGGAACACGTCGCCGTAGGTTACGCGCCCTAGTGGACCGTCTGCCCATACTAAGTCGTAAATACTATCTACGCCTTGAATGTACATTGCTAAACGCTCTAGGCCGTAAGTGATCTCACCCGTTACTGGTGAACACTCAATACCACCAACTTGTTGGAAGTAGGTAAACTGCGTTACTTCCATGCCGTTTAACCAAATTTCCCAACCTAGGCCCCACGCACCTAACGTAGGTGATTCCCAGTTGTCTTCTACAAAGCGAACTTCGTGAGTTAGTGTATCGATACCCATAGCCGCTAAAGAGCCTAAATAAAGCTCTTGGATGTTATCTGGCGATGGCTTTAAAACTACCTGAAATTGGTAGTAGTGTTGTAAGCGATTTGGATTTTCACCGTAGCGACCATCGGTAGGACGACGACACGGTTGCACGTATGCACTCGCCATTGGCTCTGGACCAATAGACTTTAAAAAAGTTTGCGGGTGAAATGTCCCTGCGCCCACTTCCATATCAAGTGGTTGAATAATGACACAGCCTTGCTGCGCCCAATAATCCTGTAAAGCCAGGATCAAACCTTGAAAGGTTTTTACGTCATATTTTTGCATATTTGGCTTTTTACTATCTAAGAAGTAGCGTGAAAATTACCCTTAGTATACCGTGTGTACACTCAGGTTTTAAGCAGTTTGTGTAATTGAAGAAAATAAAAAAGGAGCCATTAGGCTCCTTTTTCTATGTAAGCAATATTTTTTACACGTCTAAGTTAACTACACGTAGTGCGTTCTTTTCAATAAACTCACGACGAGGCTCTACTTGGTCACCCATTAAGGTCGCAAATAATTGATCCGCGCCAACAGCATCTTCGATCGTTACTTGTAACATACGGCGAGCACTAGGATCCATTGTGGTCTCCCAAAGCTGGCTTGGGTTCATTTCGCCCAGTCCTTTATAGCGTTGAATATAGATCCCGCGCTTCGATTCTGTGATCAACCATTCCAAAGCATCCACAAAGTTATCAACAGGTTTTGTTTTCTCACCACGTTGAATATATGCACCTTCGCTAAGGATGTTTGCGATGTTAGTACCAGTCACAGCAATGCGTTGGTAGTCACGTGACGCAATAAAGTCATAATGAAGTACGTGTGCTTTATCTACACCGTGCTGACGAATATTCACAACCGGGTAATACATATTACGCTCAGCATCATGCTCTGTACCAGCATGGAAAATAGTCGCATCTTCATCACGTGCAATCAGGTCGTCAACCAACACTTTAGTCCAAGCAATTACTTTAGCTTCATCTGAAAGGTCATCAGTTTTCAATTCTGTTTGATAAATTAAGCGTTCCATTACCGTGTTAGGGTATTTACGCTTTAAACGCTCAATTACTTTAACTGTGTTTTGATAATCGTGAACGATTTCTTCTAGTGCCTCACCTTCAAGAGCTGGTGCATCTGTACTTGCATACAACGCTGCACCATTAAGAGCAAGCGATGTTAGGTATTCAACTAATGCAGGGTCATCTTTAATATAACGCTCTTGCTTACCTTTTTTCACTTTATAAAGTGGTGGTTGAGCAATGTAAATATAGCCGCGTTCTACAATTTCAGGCATTTGGCGATAGAAGAATGTTAATAGTAACGTACGAATGTGAGAACCATCCACGTCCGCATCGGTCATGATGATGATACGGTGGTAACGTAATTTCTCAGGGTTATATTCGTCACGACCAATACCACACCCTAATGCAGTAATTAGTGTTGCTACTTCTTGTGAAGATAACATTTTATCAAAACGTGCTTTTTCTACGTTTAAGATTTTACCTTTAAGCGGAAGAATAGCTTGGTTTTTACGGTTACGTCCCTGCTTGGCTGATCCGCCAGCAGAGTCCCCTTCCACTATATATAGTTCAGATTGGGCAGGATCTTTTTCTTGGCAATCAGCTAGCTTACCAGGTAAGCCTGCTAAGTCCATTGCACCTTTACGACGTGTCATTTCACGGGCTTTACGCGCCGCTTCACGAGCACGTGAGGCATCAATAATCTTACCTACAACAATTTTGGCATCAGTTGGGTTTTCTAATAAAAACTCAGTGAATTTTTCAGCCATTGCTTGTTCAACTGCAGACTTAACTTCACTTGAAACAAGCTTGTCTTTAGTTTGCGATGAGAACTTAGGATCAGGAACTTTAACACTAACAACAGCCGTTAAGCCTTCACGGGCATCATCACCGGTAGCATTGCTGGTTGTTTTAGCTTTTTTGTTAAAGCCTTCTTTTTCCATGTAGTTATTAAGTGTACGTGTTAGCGCTGATCTAAAACCGGCTAAGTGAGTACCACCATCACGTTGTGGAATATTATTTGTGAAACAGTAAATATTTTCTTGGTATGCATCATTCCACTGCATTGATACTTCAACGCTAATACCATCTTCTTCACGTTCGTGAGTAAAATGGAATACACCTTTATGTATAGGTGTTTTATTACGGTTTAAGTATTCAACGAAAGCTTGAATACCGCCTTCGTATTTAAAGTGGTCAGATTTATTTTCTTCACGTTCATCATTTAAAATGATGCTCACACCTGAATTTAGGAATGAAAGCTCGCGTAAACGCTTAGCTAAAATTTCGTAATGAAAATCTAAGTTTGTGAATGTTTCACCACTTGGCCAAAAACGCAGTTCTGTACCTGTCGTGTCCGATTCGCCAATAACAGCTAAAGGTGCATCTGGAACACCCATAGTGTAAAACTGCTCATGAAGTTTACCTTCACGGCGAACTGTAAGTTTTAGCTTTTCTGAAAGTGCATTTACAACAGAAACACCAACACCGTGTAAGCCACCTGATACTTTATAAGAGTTATCATCAAACTTACCACCGGCATGAAGTACCGTCATAATAACTTCGGCTGCTGATACGCCTTCTTCTTCATGGATAGAAGTTGGAATACCACGACCGTTATCTCGTACTGAGACAGAACCGTCTAAGTGAATCGTTACATAAATATCATCACAATGACCTGCTAAGGCTTCATCGATCGAGTTATCAACGACCTCAAACACCATGTGGTGTAAGCCTGTGCCATCATCGGTGTCCCCAATATACATTCCAGGACGCTTTCTTACTGCGTCTAATCCTTTAAGTACTTTAATACTCGACGAGTCATAATTCTCAGACATGGTTAATCCCACTTATCTTGTTATTAGGTTGCCATGTTTCACGTGGAACATTTGTAGTTCTCGTTGCATGGGTTCCACCACAGCAGAAATACTTTCAGACAAAATTGAAGAGATAAAAATTTGAGAACTGCAGTGAGCAAGTAATTGTCCCACTTTCTCTTTTGTATCTTCGCCTAACTCTGAAGGTAGATCATCTATTAGCAATATAGATTGCTTATCTGTCTCTGACTCAATTAAGCTATTTTGCGTAACTTTTAACGCATATAATAGTAACTTCAATTGACCGCGTGAGAATGTATTCTCCACACTGTTGCCAGCGACACTAAAACTAAAATCGGCCTTATGAGGGCCTTTACTTGTAAATCCTTGGCGAGCATCTCGCTCAAAGTTTTGCTCTAACGCATCTGCAAGAGATTCGGTCTCTTTCCAGCCTGCATTAAAGGTCATTTCTAAATCACGTACAAGCGTTAATTCTGCACACATTTTATCAAAAAACTGCTGCTTAAACCTACTTATATACGCCAATCTTAATTTATTTATTTCTTCAGCCAGTCTAACAAATTCTTTGTCCCAAAACTTAATTTGGTCAAAATAATTCTTGGGCTTAGTTTTTAACAATGCATTACGTTGTTTAAGTACTTTATTAAACGATTGCCATAAAAAAAAGAACTCATGTTCCACGTGGAACAAACCTAAATCTAAAAACTTTCTGCGCTCTTTAGGCCCACCAAAAAATAAAGAATAGCTCTCTGGTGTAATAATTTGCACTGGCATGAGTTGAGCTAGTTCGGATATTTTACGGCTCGCCTTACCTTGAATTTTTAAATTAGTTTCACCCGTTTGAGTTTTACTAATACCAATTGGAATAGATAAGTCGTGTATTGTTTTGCGCCCGTGAATTACAAACTGCTCTTGCTGATGCGCGATAATACTTTTGTGTTTTGGAGTACGAAAAGATTTGCCGTGAGAAAGGTAATAGATAGCCTCTAAAAGGCTGGTTTTTCCACTGCCATTTTCACCATATATTATATTAACGCCGTTAACTGGTTCTAGCGTCAGCGCCTCAATATTACGAAAATATTTGAGGCTCAAATGACTTAAGCTCATTATGTATTTATAGTCTTATAAACGCATAGGCATAACAACGTACATTGCTTCTTCATCGCCTGCACCTTCAATTAATGCACTGCTGTTTGAGTCGGCTAATGTAAATAGTACGTCTTCTGTTTTTAATGTGTTTAGTACGTCTAATACGTAAGACACGTTAAACCCTATTTCTAGGTCAGCACCTTCGTAACTTACTTCAACAACTTCTTCAGCTTGTTCTTGCTCTGGGTTGTTGGCCGTAATTTTTAATAAACCATTTGATAAGTTTAAGCGTACGCCACGAAACTTTTCATTAGATAAAATAGACACTCGTTGGAACGCATTACGTAACCATTCTCGGTTAGCTGTAATTACTTTGTCGCCACCACGTGGTAATACACGACGGTAATCTGGAAAACGCCCATCAACCAGTTTACTTGTAAATGTAAACTCAATATCAATAATACGGATATGGTTAGCACCAAACTGAATTGTTACCAATTCATCGTCAGCTACCATAAGGCGCATAATTTCTTGCACACCTTTGCGAGGTATAATTAATTGACGTTGTGTATTAAGCGATTGCGTTAATTGCTTTTGCGCTATAGCTAAACGGTGACCATCTGTTGCTACTGTTTTTATATCGGTATTATCTACTTCAAACGACATACCATTTAAGTAATAACGTACGTCTTGATTTGCCATCGAAAAATGCGTGCTTTCGAGTAACTTACGAAGCTCTAAACGAGTTAGTTGAAATTCAACCTCTCCGTCCCACTCTTCTAAATTAGGAAAATCATCAGCAGATAAAGTCGTCAATGAAAAACGGCTTTTACCACTGGTTAAAAGTAATTGATGCTCTTGCAAGCTTAAAGTAATGTCTGAACCATCTGGTAGACTTTTACAAATATCGAGTAACTTTTTAGCGGGTAACGTTAGTTTTGTATCGGCAATATCATCACCTACAAATACGCCAGAAACTAGTTCAATTTCAAGGTCAGTACCCGTCATTGAAAGTTGTCCGTTTTCTACCACTAACAAAACGTTAGATAAAATTGGCAACGTGTGTTTGCGCTCTATTGCGCCCGACACTTGCACCAATGGCTTTAAAAATTGTTGTCTTGATATTGTTATTTGCATAATAAAGTCAGCCCTAAGATGACAATGTTCTTATTAAGTTTTGGTAATCTTCTTTAATTTCGTGGCTTTCGTCACGTAGTGATTTTATCTTACGACATGCATGTAATACGGTCGTATGATCGCGTCCACCAAATGCGTCACCAATCTCAGGTAAGCTGTGATTAGTTAATTCTTTAGATAAGGCCATAGCTACTTGGCGCGGCCTCGCTATAGAGCGGCTGCGGCGCTTAGATAACAGGTCTGATATACGAATTCGATAGTACTCAGCAACAGTGCGCTGAATATTGTCTATGGTAACCAGTTTATCTTGCAAGGCAAGTAAATCGCGTAGCGCTTCTTTTACAAAATCGATTGAAATAGGACGACCGGTAAAGTTCGCATTAGCGATTACACGGTTAAGTGCACCCTCTAGCTCACGAACATTTGAACGTAATTTTTTGGCAATAAAAAAAGCAACTTCGTGTGGTAAGTTAATCTTACTTTGCTGGGCTTTTTTCATTAAAATAGCAACGCGTGTTTCAAGCTCTGGTGGCTCAATCGCAATTGTTAATCCCCAACCAAAACGTGATTTTAGCCTGTCTTCGACCCCTTCAATCTCTTTAGGGTAACGGTCAGAGGTTAAAATAATTTGTTGGTTGCCTTCAAGCAATGCATTAAAGGTATGAAAAAATTCTTCTTGTGAACGCTCTTTGTTAGCAAAAAATTGAATATCATCAATCATTAATGCATCAACACTACGGTAATAACGCTTAAATTCTTCTATCGCATTATTTTGAAGTGCCTTTACCATGTCTTGAACAAAGCGTTCTGAATGCATGTAAACAATTTTAGCATCTGGCTTATTTGCCATAATGCCATTACCTACTGCATGTAATAAGTGAGTTTTACCTAAACCAGTGCCACCGTATATAAATACAGGATTAAAAGCAGAGCCAGGATTGTCGGCAACCTGTGTGGCCGCAGCTTTTGCTAATTGGTTTGATTTACCTTCAACAAAGCTATCAAAAGTATAGTTTTCTTTAATGTTAGATTTGTAACCTGACTTAGGTGCAGGTTCAACAACTGGCTTTTGCTCGCGAGGCTGTTGTTTTGCTGAAGCGTGTGCACTTGGTGCCGATTGAGTTTCTATAACCGGTGCAGCTTGTGCATTTAATAAAGGTTTACTACCTACATCAAAACGTAGTTTTGGTGCTTCAACACCACAAATCTCTACTAGTAATTCGTTAATTCTATTTAGGTACTTTTCTCTCACCCAATCAAGCACAAAGCGATTAGGTGCATAAATCGTCAAGGTATCTTCGGTACTTTCTGCTTGTAGCGGTCTTACCCACATACTGAATTGCTGCGAAGGCAGCTCATCTTGCAATACATATAAACAACTTTGCCAAACCGACAGATACACAGTTAAACTCCCAGAGATATAATTTTTATTCCCGCACATCATTAATGATTATAAATCATACATTTATTGCGTTCAAATGGTCCAATAAGCGACCCAAGACCGCGTATTATGAAGACACTTTATCCACAAGTAAAAGATTGATTTTTATAAAATTGTTGATATCGATGTATAAAATCATTAACAAGCTGATTTAAAACAGTTTTTATTTTAGATCCTGAGAGGAGATCATAACAAAATAACACCAAGATCGCGAACCAAATTTACGATCCAATTTACTTTTCCCCCGCTTTTATTCACTTTTTATACAGGGGCTGTGGAAAACTTCTTATTTATGATGATCCTAACAGATCGCCTTATATGATCTCTTATATAGTAGTAGGTGGGTTATATACCCTTAACGTAATTATGATTGACTTTACATTACTTACTCTATAATATCTCGCGCTCGCAATGGCACCTATGCCAGGATCGCGACCTGTATAGGATGTTTTAACTTTAACCGATCGGATGAGATTGTTATGAAAAGAACTTTTCAACCTAGCGTTTTAAAACGCAAACGTGCACACGGCTTCCGTGCTCGCATGGCAACTGTAAATGGCCGTAAAGTATTAGCACGTCGCCGCGCTAAAGGCCGCAAAGTTCTTTCTGCTTAATTTATAAGTGGAAGACTTTAGCTTTGGCAGGGAGTTACGTCTGTTAACTCCCTCGCATTACTCTCGCATATTTAATGAACCCGCTCGGGCTGCAACTCCTTTCTTTACTCTATTAGCTAAACCAAATGACCAAGAAAAACCTCGGTTAGGTCTTACTGTTGCTAAAAAACGTGTAAAAAAGGCATGCCAACGAAACCGTATTAAACGTCTCGCTCGCGAAAGTTTTCGTTTAAATCAACACAGCATCGATAATATTGATATTGTGCTTATGGTTAAAAATGGTATTGATGAGCAGTCTAATGAAGAAATAACCAAACAACTTACTAAATTATGGCGAAAAATTAACGAACGCTGTAAACCAGGTGCACCTAAACCGCCACCTTTTAAGAAACGCCCAAACAAATCAGCTAAATCTAACAAACAAACCTAATTGCAATAGAATTGCAGGGTTAATTAATGTATCTTTAGCTCACCTTTTAATCATGCATTTAAATTTTCTAATTGAGTCTTTAAATACATGATATCTATCTCACTAAACTTAAGTAGGGGCATAAACATCATGAGGTTACTTAAACCACTTGTTGCTTTACCAACTTTTTGTTTAGTGTTATTTATCCGCGGTTATCAAAAGTGGATTAGCCCGCTGTTAGGTCCGCATTGTCGTTTTAATCCAACCTGTTCTAGTTATGCTATTCAAGCAATTAAATTGCATGGATCGGTAAAAGGTAGTTGGTTAGCTTTAAAACGCATATTAAAATGCCATCCTTTACATTCAGGCGGAGACGACCCCGTTCCTGAAAAATTAACCCATATTAACCACCAACACGAGAAATAAGAGCTGTTATGGAATCGCAACGCACGTTTTTATTAATTGGCCTAATGCTAGTGTCGTTTTTATTGTTCCAAGAATGGGATAATGATTACAACAAGCCTAAAGTCGATCCAAGTGCCACAACACAAACACTACAAGCAAATTCACCAGAGTCGGATGATTATATTCCTTCATCGTCAGATTCAGAGTTACCTGCTTCAGCAACTTTAGCTAAGCGTTCAGTTATTGAAATTACAACTGACGTTTTTAAAGTTAAAATTGACACCAAAGGCGGTGACATTGTTGAAACAGACCTTCTTCAATACGAAGAGACAAAAGGCAGTGACACGCCTTATATGCTTCTTGGTCAGCTTGATGGTGGCAAACAATACTTTTCACAAAGTGGCTTAATTGGTTTAAATGGCCCTGACGGATCAGCTAATGGTCGCCCTACTTATAGTACCGAACAAAAATCATATACCTTAACGGGTGATGAGCTTCGCGTTCCACTTCAGTTTACTGATAGTAATGGTGTTAGTTTTACTAAAACGTATGTATTCAAAAAAGGTCAGTATGACGTAGGCTTAGAATACAAAATTAACAACACTACCAGCGCACCTCTTCAAGTACAGCTATACACGCAAATTAAGCGTACCGTACAAGAAAAAGGTAGCATGGTTGATCAAAACTATTTAGGTGCTGCATACGGTACTGATGAAGAAAAATACGAAAAGTATAGTTTTTCAGATATGGCTGATAAAAACCTAAATAAAAGCACACAAGGTGGTTACGTTGCCTTTATTCAACATTACTTTGTAAGTGCTTGGGTTCCAATGCAGGATCAATCAAATACACTTTATAGCTTAATTACAAAAAGTAATGCCGCTATTATTGGTGCTAAAGATCCCGCTGTAAATATTCAAGCTGGTAGTGAGCAAACATTAACTGCTACTTATTATATGGGCCCGAAAGAGTCAGATATTCTTGAAGCGATTCACCCAGACCTAGACCTAACCGTAGATTACGGTTGGTTATTTTTTATCTCGCAACCTTTATTTGTATTGCTAAAATGGCTACACAGCATTTTAGGTAACTGGGGTGTAGCAATTATTGCCATCACTATTATCGTTAAATCGTTAATGTACCCACTTACTAAAGCGCAATACACTTCAATGGCAAAAATGCGTGCCCTACAGCCTAAAATGGCAGCCCTTAAAGAAAAGTTTGGTGATGACCGTCAAAAGTTCGGCCAAGCAACTATGGAAATGTACAAAAAAGAAAAAGTTAACCCAATGGGTGGCTGTTTCCCTATTTTGCTACAAATGCCAATTTTCTTAGCCTTATTCTACGTATTCTTAGAGTCTACTGAACTTCGCCATGCTGAATTCATTTTTTGGTTAACTGACCTTTCTGCGAAAGACCCGTACTACGTATTGCCAATATTATTTGGTGCGAGTATGTTTGTAACGCAAAAGCTACAACCTATGACGGTTACTGATCCAATGCAGCAAAAAATGATGACCTTTATGCCGGTTATCTTCTCTGTATTCTTCTTATGGTTCCCATCTGGTTTAGTTCTTTACTGGTTAGTGTCTAACCTTATTTCTATTGTCCAGATGTTAATCATCTACCGTGGCATGGAAAAGAAAGGAATTAAAGTAAGAGGCTAACTAAGCTCCTACTTATATAAAGGCGACTTCGGTCGCCTTTTTTATTGCCTGTTTTTCACCACAGCTATTCGCTACAAATAAATCGATAGGTTACAATACGGGCATAAAGTTACTCATCGTTGGCAAATTAATAGCATGATCAATCAAGATACAATTGCAGCACAAGCAACAGCACCTGGACGTGGTGGTGTTGGTATTATTCGCGTTTCAGGTAGCCTTGCTAAAAGTGTCGCCGAAAAAGTAGTAGGTAAAATACCTAAAGTTCGCTACGCCGATTATGTGCCATTTAAAAGCCTTGCTGGCGAGCAACTTGATCAAGGTATTGCCATTTACTTTGCAGGTCCTAACTCATTTACTGGTGAAGACGTACTTGAATTACAAGGCCACGGCGGTCCTGTAGTACTGGATATGTTACTTAAAGAAATTAGTAAAATAGAGGGCGTTCGTTTAGCAAAGCCTGGTGAGTTTTCTGAGCGCGCATTTATGAATGACAAGCTTGATTTAACACAAGCAGAAGCTATCGCCGACTTAATTAATGCCACTAGCGAGCAAGCCGCTAAAAGCGCCCTACAGTCTCTCCAAGGTGAATTTTCTAAGCACATAGAAACACTCGTAGAAAAAGTAATTCACTTACGCATGTATGTAGAAGCGGCAATAGATTTTCCTGATGAAGAAATTGATTTTTTATCAGATGGTAAAGTGTCAGGCGACTTAGACGCGATTATTACTCAGCTTAACACTGTAACCAACCAAGCCAAGCAAGGTAGCATCATGCGCGAAGGTATGCGTGTTGTTATTGCAGGTCGCCCTAATGCGGGTAAATCAAGCCTGCTTAACGCTCTAGCCGGTCGTGAAGCCGCAATCGTAACAGAAATAGCCGGTACCACTCGCGACGTACTACGAGAGCATATACATATAGATGGTATGCCACTGCATATTATAGATACAGCAGGCCTACGCGAAAGCCCAGACAGAGTAGAACAAATAGGTATTGAGCGTGCATGGGATGAAATAAACCAAGCCGACCGCGTTTTATTTATGCTTGATGGCACTGACACTATAGATACTGACCCGCACAAAATTTGGCCTGAATTTATGGCAAAATTACCAGAAGGTATGGGGGTTACGGTCATCAGAAATAAAGCTGATTTATCGGGCGACATAGTCGGAATGGAGCAAGAGCAACAATACCCGGTCATCAGCTTAAGTGCTAAAAATGCTGACGGTATTGAACTTGTTCGCGAGCATTTAAAAGCTTGTATAGGCTTTCAAGGTGCAACAGAAGGTGGCTTTATGGCGCGCCGTCGTCATTTGGATGCACTAGAAAGTGCTGCGTATCATTTAGAAACGGGTAAAACACAGTTAGAAATGCACATTGCTGGTGAAATACTCGCTGAAGAACTGCGTTTAACACAGCAGTATTTGAATGAAATAACCGGTGAATTTACCTCAGACGACTTACTTGGCAAAATATTTAGCTCGTTTTGTATTGGTAAATAAACACCCTATTACATATATATTTTTATTATAAGAGCACTTAGGTGCTCTTTTTTTATGTAAAATATTCTGCTGTAAAATATGTATTTATACACCTGATGCCTGCAAATTACTGCCAATAAAATCATATCCAAAACTACCTTTGTTACGTGCTAAGAGAGGTCTGATTATATAGAGTAGGCAATACTGAGAGTGCTTATTGGGGGAATTAATAGCACAAATTACACCTATTATTAAGGCTAAAACCGATGCCTTTTCAAACAACCGCACGCTTTAATAGCGTTATATGTCATACAAAAAGTAGTTATAAATGGCTTCCTTATACTTGCTTTAGCTCACAAAAATGCACTAAAACACACCCCATACACGCAAAAAATGATGCTATTCGCTCAATTAAAGAGCTAAAAAACACTGATTAGTACTCTAAAAAGCTTACTTTTGACAACATATAATTTGATAATCACTGTGATTTTTAAATAAAATAACTCAACTGCTAAGTATTCAAAACTTTTGATCTGCTAACTCCACCAGCAAAATTAATAAAAATAGCAGCTCTAAATTCGCATAAAATTAAAAATACCGAGATCACTTATCCACAATACCTAATTTTCAGCTCAAATAAATACCAAAACTAGGTAAATCAGCTGCAAAAACCTCATGATCAATTGTAATTTATCTATTTATGAACTTATTTTTAATTAATTTCATTAGATCTGCTTTATTAGATCATTTTTAAAAATTATTTTCGATCTAAATTTAAGGTTATCAACAGGCTTTATATCCACATTATGATCAACATGTATTTTTAATTGGGATATTTATAATTTAATTTTTTACTGACAAGTAATATCAATAACTTAGCGAATATAAAACAACCTAAAAAAACAGTTTAAGCAGAGCTTTCCCCACTGTTATCAACAACTTGATCAGAAGATTACATTTAAAGATAATTTGTTAAACACTATATTATCAACAACTTAAAGACACAATTTTGAATGAGTGTAAAATTACCGCAAAAATAGTTATACAAAAAAGCACTCTTAACTTTACTGTTATCCTCACTCAGTTATCATAGGCGGCAATTAAAACCAATGTGATCACTAATATTCATGAGTTCAGTAAATCTTATTGTCGGCAGCCAAATGGGATCAGCCGAGTATGTTGCAGAGCAATTAAGCGACGCGCTTAATAACCTTGGTATTACTACGCAACTACATGATCAACCTGAATTTAGCGATATTGATCAGCAAAATACCATTTGGTTAATCTGCACATCAACTTATGGTGCAGGTGATTACCCTGAAAATCTTATTAGTTTTGTTGAAGATGTAACTCAAGCAGATGATTTATCTGAATTAAAATATTCAGTAATCGCTTTAGGCGACACTAGTTATGACACTTATAACCTAGCAGGACGTAATATAGATGCCTTATTAACTCAAAAAGGCGCTATAAAAGTAGCAGAACGTTTAGAGCTTAATATTCTCGATGAAGCACTACCAGAAGACACTGCATTAACATGGTTAGACTCTTGGATAGCTCAAACAGGCATAAAATAGATAGATCAAGTAAAAAGTTATATATAAAGTTACCCACAATTTACTAATAATTTAATAGGTTTTGTGGATAAAGATTGAATAAACTGCGTTTTAAAGCATGCTTATCCATTGGATAAGATCCAACTGATTCAACCCTGTGCATAAAGTGCCTTTTTGATCAGAGCTTATTTGCTGGATGATCCGATCATATTAACACCTTTAGATCTGATCTAATTTCATGTTTTAAATGAAGATCTAAACCTTATCAACAGAAAAGTCGATCAGTAGTAGTAATAGTAATAAAAGATCTCTTTAAAAGATCCTTTATATTATTAGAGATCACATACTTAGATCTTGCCCTTTGTTTAATCATTTATCTTCTGCCAATTTCTAGGTAGAATACGCTCCCTTTTGAAGTTTACCGGTTTGATTTAAGTAGGATCCCATTAATGATTTTTCACGAAAATTTTGACGTTATCGTAGTAGGTGGTGGACATGCTGGCACTGAAGCCGCATTAGCAGCTGCCCGTATGGGGATGAATACCCTGCTACTGACTCACAATATGGATACCCTTGGTCAAATGTCTTGCAACCCAGCAATTGGTGGGATTGGCAAAGGTCATTTGGTAAAAGAGATCGACGCGCTTGGTGGTGCAATGGCACAGGCCATTGATAAAGGCGGGATCCAATTTCGTACACTAAATTCTTCAAAAGGACCTGCTGTTCGTGCTACTCGAGCACAAGCAGATCGCGCTTTGTACAAAGCGGCTATTCAAACAACATTACAAAACCAAGATAACCTTAAGATTTTTCAACAATCATGTGATGATCTTATTGTTGAAAACGATCGTGTTACTGGCGTAGTAACTCAAATGGGTTTACGTTTTAGTGCACCAAGTGTTGTTTTAACCGTGGGTACTTTTTTAGGCGGCTTAATTCATATTGGTTTAGAAAATTATAAAGGCGGTCGCGCAGGCGATCCTCCTTCAATCGCTTTAGCTGATCGCTTACGTGAACATCCATTTAGAGTTGATCGTTTAAAAACAGGTACACCTCCACGTATTGATGCACGTACTGTTGATTTTACAAAAATGGAAGCACAGCCAGGTGATACACCAACTCCTGTGTTTTCGTTTATGGGTAAACAATCAGATCACCCACAACAGATACCGTGTTACATAACTTACACAAACGAAAAAACACATGATGTTATTCGTAAAAACTTACATCGCTCACCTATGTACTCAGGTGTTATTGAAGGTATTGGTCCACGATACTGCCCTTCAATTGAAGATAAAATTGTTCGTTTTGCAGATAAAGATAAACATCAAATATTTGTTGAGCCTGAAGGTTTAACATCATACGAATTATACCCAAATGGTATTTCGACTAGTTTACCGTTTGATGTACAACTTGAAATTGTGCAATCGATTACAGGTTTTGAAAATGCACATATTTGTCGACCTGGTTACGCAATTGAATATGATTACTTTGATCCACGTGATTTAAAACAATCTTTAGAAACTAAATTTATTGAAGGTTTATTTTTTGCGGGTCAAATTAACGGTACTACCGGCTATGAAGAAGCGGGTGCACAAGGCTTAATTGCAGGTATGAATGCTGCACTAAAAGTGCAAGGCAAAGATTCTTGGACACCACGTCGTGATGAAGCTTACGTTGGCGTATTAATCGACGACTTAGCAACACTGGGTACAAAAGAACCATACCGCATGTTTACCAGTCGTGCCGAATACCGTTTATTACTTCGTGAAGATAATGCTGATATTCGTTTAACTGAAAAAGGCCGTGAGCTAGGTTTGGTTAATGACGAACGCTGGCAGGCATTTAACGAAAAAATGGAAGTAATCGAAAAAGAGAAGCAACGCATTAAAGATACATGGATCCATAAGGATCATGCCGTTGTAGATCAAGTAAACGCATTACTTAAAACTCCGCTTACACGTGAAGCAAGTTTAGAGGAACTACTGCGTCGTCCTGAGATCCGTTATAACGATCTTATGGCTATAGAAGGATTAGGCTCTGAATTTACAAACAAAGCGGCATTAGAACAAGTTGAAATCCATACTAAGTACGCAGGTTACATTGCGCGTCAACAAGATGAGATCAACAAACAGCTTCGTCATGAGCAAACAATTTTACCAAAAGAGTTTGATTATAAAACCGTATCTGGTTTGTCAAATGAGGTAGTTGCCAAGCTTATTGAGTCGCGTCCTGACACTATTGGTCAAGCATCGCGTATTTCTGGTATCACCCCAGCGGCGATTTCGCTATTATTAGTGTATCTGAAGAAGCAAGGCTTATTACGCAAATCCGCGTAACGGTAAGGGTACATAGTGTTACAGCAACAATTAACTACATTGTTAGCGCAAACTGATATTGCGCTAACAGAAAAACAACAGCAACAGCTAGTTCGTTACGTCGAGTTATTGAATAAGTGGAATAAGGCTTATAACTTAACCTCAGTACGCTTACCTGAAGAAATGATGATTAAGCATATTATGGATAGCTTAGTTGTTGCGCCTTACTTACCCGGTCATCATTATATTGATGTTGGAACGGGTCCCGGATTACCGGGTATCGTATTAGCAATTGCATTACCTAATACACATTTTGTGTTATTAGATAGCTTAGGTAAACGTGTACGATTTTTAATGCATGTTAAACATGAGCTTGGTCTTGATAATGTAACCCCGGTTCAGTCAAGAGTTGAAGAATATCAACCAAGTGTTAAATTAGACGGCGTACTAAGTCGTGCTTTTGCTTCATTACAAGATATGGTTGACTGGTGTTCGCACTTAATCGATCATTCGGGTAAATTTATAGCACTTAAAGGCGTGTTCCCTAGCGAAGAGCTAGAGTCACTACCTGCAGGCGTTAAGTTTGAGCAAAAAATTGCATTAGAAGTACCTAATTTAGATGCACAACGACATTTAATTATTCTTTCTAAAGACTAGGGATCAGAGACACCGTGGCAAAAGTCATCGCATTAGCAAATCAAAAAGGTGGAGTGGGTAAAACTACAACCGCTGTTAACCTCGCTGCGTCTATGGCTGCAACGAAACGTAAAGTGCTGTTAATTGATCTCGATCCGCAAGGTAATGCGACTATGGGTAGTGGCGTAGATAAGTATGGCGACGTGCCAACTATTTACGACTTACTTATTGAAGATAAACCTATAGAAGACGTTATCATCAAAGAAACGTCTGGTGAATACCACATGATTGCTGCAAACGGTGATGTAACCGCTGCAGAAGTTAAATTGATGGAATTATTTGCCCGTGAAGTGCGTTTACGTAACGCACTTGAAAAAATTCAGGACCAGTACGAATTTATTTTTATCGACTGTCCACCCTCTCTAAATATGTTAACTGTTAATGCAATGGCCGCAGCTGATTCTATTTTAGTGCCAATGCAGTGTGAGTATTATGCACTTGAAGGGTTAACCGCATTAATGGATACGATTACGCAACTTGCTAAGTTAGTGAATCCTAGCTTACAAATTGAAGGCATACTTCGTACTATGTACGACCCGCGTAACCGTTTGGCAAATGATGTATCAGAACAATTAAAACAACATTTTGGCGATAAAGTATACCGTACGGTGATCCCGCGTAATGTTCGTTTAGCTGAAGCACCCAGTTTTGGTACTCCTGCTATGTACTATGACCGGGCATCAAGTGGCGCTAAAGCGTATTTAGCACTCGCTGGTGAAATGTTACGCAGAAAAGAAAAAACAGCGTCCGTTGTCGCCTAACTTTGAGGTAAAAAAATAACATGTCTGCTAAAAAACGAGGTTTAGGCCGAGGACTCGATGCACTTTTAAGTTCGTCAAAGCCTGCACCAAGCCCAAGCAAGGAACAAGACACATCAAACGTTTCTGAGGCTATGCAAAATGCCGCGGCTAATAATAGTGAATTACAAAAACTCCCAATAGAGTTCTTACACTCTGGTAAATACCAACCTCGTAAAGACATGTCTGAAGAGGCGCTAGAAGAGCTTGCTAGTTCTATTCGCTCACAAGGTATTATTCAACCTATTGTTGTGCGCCCTATTGCACACAATAGCTTTGAGATTATTGCTGGTGAGCGTCGTTGGCGCGCAGCGCAAATAGCTAAGCTTGAAACAGTACCGTGTATTATTAAAGATGTACCTGATGAAGCTGCCGTTGCGATTGCACTGATAGAAAACATTCAGCGTGAAGACTTAAATGCCATGGAAGAAGCGGTTGCACTTAATCGTTTACTAATAGAATTTGAGTTAACACATCAGCAAGTAGCCGATGCAGTGGGTAAATCACGTACGACTGTAACTAACTTACTGCGTTTAAATAACTTAAATAACGATGTAAAGATTCTGTTAGAGCATGGCGATATTGAAATGGGCCATGCTCGTTGCCTGTTAGCACTTGAAGGTGAAGCGCAGTCAGATGCTGCTCGTTTAGCTGTAGCTAAAGCATTAACAGTTCGAGAAACTGAAAAGCTCGTACGTTCAATTATAGAACCTTTACCTGCTAAAGAAATAACCGAAAAAGATCCAGATGTTAAGCAGTTAGAACAACAACTCGCTGAAAATCTAGGTGCTAAAGTAGAGATTAACTACAATAAAAAAGGCAAAGGTAAACTGGTTATTTCGTATACTAACCTAGATGAACTTGACGGCATTTTAAATCGTATCAATCACGACAATACCCACCATTAGTTTTCTACATGTCTAAAAAGGGACATTTGTAGCTATTTCGTGTTACAAAGCATCTACTCAAGTTGCAAAACTGGCAGGATTAAGTATAATTTCGCCAGTTTTCACACCCTAACAATTAGAACGCAATAAAGGTTAACTAAACGTGACTGATAAGTTAGCGAGTCCATATCGACTTGCCGTATTAAAGTTAATTTGCCTTCAGGGTGTTGTAGCATTAGTTGCTGCTGTAATTATTTTTTTTAGTTCGGGAGTCAATGCCTCGCTTTCATCACTCGCTGGTGGAGCTGTAGCAGTACTTCCGCACTTTGTATTTGCACTTTATGCATTCAGATATATGGGTGCAAGTCGAGCAAATCAAGCGTATGCCTCGTTGAAACGCGGCAACGGATTAAAGTTTATGCTAACAATTGTATTGTTTGCGCTGGTACTGAAGCATTTTCCGGTAATTTTATTACCCTTTTTTAGTACTTATATACTGGCGCTCTTTACTGGATTGTTCGCACCCGTTTTTTTTAAACATTAACTTTTGGGATATAACATGGCAGCAGAAGAAGTTACTCTATCTGGCCATATCCAGCACCATTTGACCAATGCTAAGATGTGTTCGACCGATACAGGTCTCGCCTTCAATAAAGCATGTACGGACAGTGGATTCTGGACATGGCATATAGATACCCTTGCATGGTCTATCGGTTTAGGTCTTATATTTTTATGGATCTTTCGTAGTGCCGCTAAAAAATCAACACTAGGTGTACCTGGAAAATTTCAGTGTTTTATTGAAATAATCGTAGAATTTGTTGGCGACAACGTACGCGATACTTTCCATGGTAAAAGCAAGCTTATTGCACCATTAGCCTTAACGATTTTCGTTTGGGTGTTCTTAATGAACTTAATGGATTTAATACCAGTTGATTTCATTCCAGCACTTGCAGGTTTCGTTGGTGAGACTGCATTTGGTATGGATTCACACGATGTGTACATGAAAATTGTACCAACGACTGACATTAATATGACTTCAGCGCTAGCGCTGGGTGTATTTATACTAATGGTTGGCTTTTCAATCAAAATAAAAGGTATTGGCGGGTTTATTAAAGAGTTAACGCTTCATCCGTTCAACTCAAATAACGTGTTCGTTCAAATTATTTTGATACCATTTAACTTATTACTTGAACTGATTGCACTCGTTTCTAAACCGTTTTCATTAGCACTACGTTTGTTTGGTAACTTATATGCGGGTGAGTTGATTTTCATCTTGATCGGCGCTATCGGTTTTATGCAACTACCGTTGCACTTTGTTTGGGCAGTATTCCATATTCTAGTTATTACATTACAAGCATTCTTATTCATGATGCTTACGATTGTATACCTAAGCATGGCAAGTTCAGATAATCACTAATTTTTAGATTTACAATTTTACTTTTACTTTTAACTTTACAATTGAAACTTTGGAGAAATAAATGGAAGCTTTAGAATTATTAACAGGCTTAAAATACATCGCAGTAGCTTTACTAATCGGTTTTGGTGCAATCGGCACAGCAATCGGCTTTGGTAACATGGGCGGTAAATTCCTTGAAGCATGTGCGCGTCAACCTGAGCTTGCACCTTCGCTACAAGTTAAGATGTTTATTCTTGCTGGTCTAATCGATGCTGTAGCAATGATTGGTGTTGGTATCGCTATGGTATTGTTGTTCGTACTTTAATTTTATTCTTTGAACAGCTTACTATTTAAGGAGGAGCGGTTGTGAATTTAAACGCCACTCTTATCGGTGAATTGATTGCGTTTACGGTGTTCGTATTATTTTGTATGAAATACGTATGGCCACCACTAAACGGTGCAATTGAAGCTCGCCAGAAAAAAATCGAAGATGGTTTAGCTGCCTCTGATAGAGCCGAAAAAGACTTAGAACTTGCGCAAAAGAAAGCTGCTGAACAGCTTAAAGATGCAAAAGCTCAAGCGGCTGATATCATTGATCAAGCTAAAAAGCGTGCAGTGCTAATTGTTGACGAAGAAACACTTCGTGGTCAACAAGAGCGTGAAAGTATCATTGCTCAAGGGCACTCTGAAGTTGAGTCTGAACGTAATCGCATAACAGAAGAACTACGTAAGCAAGTAGCAACTCTGGCAGTGATTGGCGCAGAACGTATTTTAGAGCGTGAAATTAATCAAGCCGCACATAGTGACATCGTTGAAAAACTTGTCGCTGAGCTGTAATTAGGAGGGTATGAGCATGTCTAATTTGACTACTATCGCTCGCCCATACGCTAAAGCGGCTTTTGAACTTGCCGTTGAGAAAGGCACTCTAGAAAGCTGGAATGATATGTTGTTCTTTGCAGGCCATGTAGCCAGCAATGAGCAAGCATCGTCTGTTTTAGCGAGTATGCCTACAGCTACTGCACAAGCTGAATTATTTATTCAACTTTGTGCTGAGCAGCTCAACGAACAAGGTCAGAACCTAGTTAAGGTGATGGCTGAAAATGGACGTTTGACAGCTCTACCTGAAGTTGCACAGTTATTTGCTGAATTTAAAGCAGAATACGATAAAGAAATCGAAGTAGATGTGATTTCTGCAACTCCTCTTGTTGCTGCGCAACAAGAGTCATTGGTAGCGGCACTTGAAAAACGTTTCGCACGCAAAGTTAAGCTGAATTGTAGTGAAGACGCGTCAGTGGTTGGTGGACTTATTATTAGGTCTGGCGACACTGTAATCGACGGTACTATTCGCGGTAAATTAAACCGCTTAGCTACAACACTACAATCGTAATTGGGAAAAAGAGCATGCAACTTAATTCCACTGAAATTTCAGATCTGATCAAACAACGTATTGAGAAGTTCGAAGTTGTAAGTGAAGCTCGTAACGAAGGTACTATTGTATCTGTTACTGACGGTATCATCCGCATCCACGGTCTTGCTGACTGTATGCAAGGTGAAATGATTGAGCTTCCTGGCAGCCGTTATGCTATCGCACTAAACCTTGAGCGCGACTCAATTGGTGCAGTAGTAATGGGTCCGTACGCTGACCTTACTGAAGGCGTAAAAGTATATACAACTGGTCGTATTTTAGAAGTTCCTGTTGGTCCTGGTTTACTTGGTCGTGTTGTAAACACACTAGGTGCTCCAATCGATGGTAAAGGCGCTCTAGATAACGACGGGTTTGAACCTGTAGAAAAAATTGCACCGGGTGTAATCGAGCGTAAATCTGTAGATGAGCCAGTTCAAACTGGTTATAAATCTATTGATGCGATGATTCCAGTTGGTCGTGGTCAACGTGAACTTATCATTGGGGATCGCCAAACAGGTAAAACTGCACTAGCAATCGATGCAATCATCAATCAAAAAGACACAGGCGTTAAGTGTGTGTACGTTGCGATTGGTCAAAAAGCATCTACTATTGCAAACGTAGTTCGTAAATTAGAAGAGCATGGTGCACTAGCAAATACTATCGTAGTTGTTGCATCTGCTTCTGAATCTGCGGCACTTCAGTACTTAGCACCGTTCGCGGGCTGTACTATGGGTGAATACTTCCGTGACCGTGGTGAAAACGCATTAATCGTATATGATGATTTGTCTAAGCAAGCAGTTGCTTACCGTCAAATTTCATTACTACTTAAGCGTCCACCAGGCCGTGAAGCATACCCAGGTGACGTATTCTATCTTCACTCTCGTCTTTTAGAGCGTGCATCGCGTGTAAACGCAGATTACGTTGAAAAGTTCACTAATGGTGAAGTGAAAGGTAAAACTGGTTCATTGACGGCATTGCCAATCATTGAAACTCAAGGCGGCGACGTTTCTGCGTTCGTACCGACTAACGTTATCTCTATCACCGATGGTCAGATCTTCTTAGAAACTGACTTATTCAACTCAGGTATCCGTCCGGCAGTAAATGCTGGTATCTCGGTATCGCGTGTTGGTGGTGCTGCACAAACTAAAATCGTTAAGAAACTAGGTGGCGGTATTCGTCTAGCCCTAGCTCAGTACCGTGAATTAGCTGCGTTTTCGCAGTTCGCGTCTGACCTTGATGATGCAACTCGTGCTCAACTTGAGCATGGTGAGCGTGTAACAGAGCTAATGAAGCAGAAACAGTACGCGCCAATGTCTGTTGCTGATATGTCTTTGTCGTTATTTGCTGCTGAAAAAGGCTTCCTTCAAGACATCGAAATCGCGAAAATCGGTGACTTTGAAGCAGCTTTACTTTCGTATGCAAATAGCACATACGCAGAGCTTGTGGCTCAAATCAATGAAACTGGTAACTTGAATGCCGAGATCGAAGCGCAGCTTAAAGAACTTCTAACGAAGTTCAAGTCTACGCAAACTTGGTAATTTAGTTATTAATGGTGCGCTTTAGGAAACTAAAGCACACCTTGATTCGGAGAGAGAGTCATGGCCAGCGGAAAAGAGATTAAAAGCAAGATCGGGAGTATTAAAAATACTCAAAAGATCACTAGCGCAATGGAAATGGTTGCTGCGTCTAAAATGAAAAGGGCGCAAGAACGCGTTGCTTCAAGCCGTCCATACGCTGACAAATTACGTGAAGTAATTGGTCGTGTTGCTCAAGCAAATCTTGATTTTACTCACCCGTTCTTAAAAGATCGTGAAGTGAAACGAGTTGGTTATATTGTTATCTCTACAGACCGTGGTCTGTGTGGCGGTCTAAACTCAAACGAGTTTAAGAAAGTTGCACTTGATGTTAAAGCGTGGAAAGAAAAAGGTGTTGATGCTGAATTTGCTACTTTAGGTAGTAAAGCAGCTGGCTTCTTTCAACGTTTTGGTGGTCAACTACTCGCTAAAAAAGCGGGCCTAGGAGATAAACCTTCAGTACAAGACGTTATTGGTCCTGTAAAAGTTATGCTTGATGCATTTTCTGAAGGCAAAATAGACCGTTTATTCTTGGTATATAACAAATTCGTTAATACCATGAGGCAAGAGCCAATTATAGATCAGTTACTCCCTTTGCCAAAAGCTGAAGAAGAAGTATCTGCTCACACATGGGATTACTTATACGAGCCAAATCCAGAGGCTATTTTAGAGTCTTTGTTAGTACGCTTTATTGAGTCTCAAGCATACCAAGGTGTGGTAGAAAATGCTGCCTCTGAACAGGCTGCTCGTATGGTTGCAATGAAAGCTGCAACTGATAACGCAGGTGACCTTATGGACGAGCTACAGCTTGTTTATAACAAGGCTCGCCAAGCAGCAATCACACAAGAAATTAGTGAGATTTGTTCTGGCTCAGCAGCAGTTTAATGCTTCGGGTAAAGATTAACGAGAGGAATAGACATGAGTTTAGGTAAGGTCGTCCAAATTATCGGCGCCGTTGTGGATATTGAATTTCCACAAGATAGCGTGCCAGCGGTATACCACGCACTAAGAGTAACAGATGGCGATTTAGCTGGTTTGACTCTAGAAGTTCAACAACAGCTAGGTGGCGGTGTAGTGCGTACTATCGCTATGGGTACTACTGATGGTTTACGTCGTAGTGCTTTAGTTATGAATACAGGTGAATCGATTCAAGTTCCAGTTGGTAAAGCAACACTTGGTCGTATCATGAACGTACTTGGTGAGCCAATCGATGAAGCGGGTCCAATCGGCGAAGAAGACCGTATGTCTATTCACCGTGCAGCACCTTCATACGAAGAGCAATCAAGTTCAGTTGAACTTTTAGAAACTGGTATCAAGGTTATCGACCTTGTATGTCCGTTTGCTAAAGGTGGTAAAGTTGGTTTATTCGGTGGTGCCGGTGTTGGTAAAACTGTAAACATGATGGAACTTATCCGTAACATCGCAATCGAGCACAGCGGCTACTCAGTATTCGCAGGTGTTGGTGAGCGTACACGTGAGGGTAACGATTTCTACCATGAGATGAACGATTCAAACGTACTTGATAAAGTATCGCTTGTATACGGTCAGATGAACGAGCCTCCAGGTAACCGTTTACGCGTAGCGTTAACAGGTCTTACTATGGCTGAAAAGTTCCGTGATGAAGGTCGCGATGTACTTTTCTTCGTAGATAACATCTACCGTTATACTCTTGCTGGTACAGAAGTATCTGCACTACTTGGTCGTATGCCATCAGCGGTAGGTTACCAGCCTACACTTGCTGAAGAAATGGGTGTGCTTCAAGAGCGTATCGCTTCTACTAAGACGGGTTCAATTACATCAATCCAAGCGGTATACGTACCTGCGGATGATTTAACGGATCCATCTCCAGCAACTACCTTTGCTCACTTAGACGCAACAGTAGTACTTTCACGTGATATCGCATCACTTGGTATCTACCCAGCGGTAGACCCACTTGATTCATCTTCACGTCAACTTGACCCACAAGTAATTGGTCAAGAGCACTACGATACAGCACGTGGCGTTCAAACAGTTCTTCAGCGTTATAAAGAACTTAAAGACATCATTGCAATCCTAGGTATGGACGAGCTTTCTGACGAAGATAAGCAACTTGTATCTCGTGCACGTAAAATCCAACGTTTCCTATCTCAGCCATTCTTCGTGGCAGAGGTGTTTACAGGCGCGTCTGGTAAATACGTATCACTGAAAGATACAATTTCTGGCTTTAAAGGCATCTTAAACGGTGAATTTGATGATATGCCAGAGCAAGCGTTCTACATGGTTGGCTCTATCGAAGAAGCTCAAGAAAAAGCCAAAGGCATGTAACTAGGAGGGTAGTATGACAGCTATGACTGTACATCTTGACGTAGTAAGCGCTGAGCAGAGTTTGTTCTCTGGTCTTGTTGAATCGATTCAAGTATCTGGTAGTGAAGGCGAGCTGGGTGTAAACCTAGGCCATGCTCCACTACTAACTGCCCTTAAACCTGGTATGGTACGTTTAGTTAAGCAATTTGGTCACGAAGATGTGATATATGTTGCTGGCGGTACATTAGAAGTTCAACCAAATCACATCACGATTCTTGCAGATACTGCGGTTCGTGGTGAAGATTTAGATGAAGATTCTGTACAAAAAGCTAAACGTGAAGCTGAAGAACATATGGCGAATTCGTCAGCTGTTGAGTTTGATTATCAGCAAGCGGCTACGCGACTGGCAGAAGCAGTTGCTCAGTTACGCGTAATTCAGCAATTACGTCACAAGTAAGCCTATCCGGTTTGTAAAAAGCCCACTTTAAGTGGGCTTTTTTGTGCCTGTTACTTTTGTATTTACACTAAATACCTTAGTCCGATTATTATCTACACTTTTACACTTATATCCTGCCGGAATCCTCGCTACAATAACGTCATCCAATTAAGTGTGTTTTTTCAGTCAAGATTCAGTACTAATAAACTAACCTACTGAGTATTTGCACAAGAAGTGATTTACGTAATCTTCTGATCAAACATAAGACTTATTTAGCTAAAACAACGAAAAAAGGAAATTGTTTTAATGGCTCTAACAACTATTATTCTTGCTGCGGGTAAAGGTACTCGTATGCGCTCTGCTCTACCTAAAGTTTTGCACAAAGTTGCAGGTAAACCAATGGTGCAGCACGTTATTGATAATGCGATGGCATTAGGTGCAACGACTACAAACCTAGTTTACGGACACGGCGGCGAACTATTACAACAACAACTTGCCGATAACAATGTAAATTGGGTACTTCAAGCTGAACAACTTGGTACTGGCCACGCAGTAGCGCAAGCCAACTCTCATGTTAATGATGAAGACACGGTATTAATTTTATACGGTGATGTACCACTAACAAAACAATCAACACTAGAGCGTTTATTAGCCGCAACACCTAAAAATGGTTTAGCTGTATTAACGGTAAATTTGGTAAACCCAAATGGCTATGGTCGAATGCTTCGTGCCGGTGGTAAGTTAGTTGGTATTGTTGAGCAAAAAGATTCAAGTCCAGAGCAGTTACTTATTAACGAAGTAAATACAGGCATTATGGCTGTTAACGGTAAGCTATTAAAAACATGGTTAGGTAACTTATCTAACAATAATGCACAAGGCGAGTACTACTTAACAGATATCGTTGCAATGGCTCACAGTGAAGGCGTAGAAATCACTTCAGCTCAGCCAGACCATGCAATGGAAGTTGAGGGCGCAAATAACCGCGTACAACTTGCAGGCTTAGAGCGCGCTTACCAAGCATGGCAAGCAGAAGAGTTAATGTTAAATGGCGCAACACTTGCTGACCCTGCGCGTATTGATGTGCGAGGAACAGTTACCACCGGTGAAGATGTACTTATCGACGTAAACGTTATTTTTGAAGGCACGGTCACGCTTGGTAATAATGTACAAATAGGTCCTAACTGTGTCCTTAAAAATTGTAGTATTGGTGATAACGTTATTATTAAAGCTAATACACTGATTGAAGATGCCACAGTTGCAGATAAGTGTACGCTTGGTCCTTATGCTCGCCTTCGCCCAGGCGCTGTAATGGAAGAAGACTCACACATTGGTAACTTTGTTGAGATGAAAAAAACCCGTCTAGGTAAAGGCTCTAAAGCCAACCACTTAAGTTATTTAGGTGATGCTGAAATTGGCGAAAAAGTGAATATTGGCGCTGGCACTATTACCTGTAACTACGATGGTGTTAACAAAGCAAAAACTATTATTGGCGATAATGCCTTTATTGGTTCTAATTCATCACTCGTTGCCCCAGTAAATATAGGCGCAACTGCAACAATTGGTGCAGGCTCTGTGATCACCAGTACCGTTGAAGATGACCAATTAGCAATAGCACGCTCTAAACAGCGTAATTTAACGGGTTGGAAACGCCCAGTTAAAAAATAACAATAGAGGCTACTTAGGTAGCCTTTTTTATTTTAGCTGAAGTTTAAATTGCTCTTTATAGCGTCTAGACAAGTTAAGTACTTTACCTGTTGTTAGTTTTATTTCACTGTCGCCACTGGGGAGTGCTGTAATGGACTCCACTTTATCGAGTTTTACGCCATGGCTGCGGTGAATTCTACAAAACCCCTGCACTTCAAGTTGTTTGCTCAATGCTGTAAGCGTTGCCCTTAAAGGATATATACGTGAGCCTATATGTAGGTTTACATAATTACCCGACGATTCAAGCCAATCAACATCCTCTATTTTTATAATGAATTCTTTTCCGAGCTTTTTAACCAATAAGCGATTTATGGTCGATGTTGTTTGCTGCTCACTTTCTTCAATTGAAGAAGCTTCACCTAATAATTGCTGCACCACATATTGATATACTTTGATAAGTACGATGAAAAATACAAAGCTTATAGCATCTTTCTGGTATTCATAAATAAGCTCAAACCAACTAAGTCCAAAGTTGTAAGACCCATCATTCAACAAATATATGAATTTACGAACCCCTACCATAATACCAACGTGTAACACGCTGAATATAATAGAGGCACCAAAGTACATACCTAATGAGGCTGTAATGTTTTGCCAATTAAAAGGTAAGTATCTTAAAAACCAAATTAAAATAGGGAATATAAGCAAAGTACTCAAGGCACTTGAATACTCCCAAACAAAAGGTTCCCACATTAAAAATGTTAAAACACCCTCTCTTTGGGCTTCCATTATTTGGGTTGTAGCGTTTACTGTATTATTAATTAATACGTAAGCACACAGTAATACTGATGCGTAAATGCTTTGAAAACGTTGAAAGTGCTGTAGGTTCATAAATATATGCTTATTGCTGATGTGGCACGCTTATCCCTGTATACCACCTTTTATCACTATTGCTTGTAATATAAGCACTTATAGATAGTTTTAGCGAGAGCTTTAGGTATGAATAACGCATAACATACATAAAGTAGTAAAAGCATGAGCACTCAAGTACAACAACCTTCATTAGTTAATTCGCGTAAATATTATCTTGATTGGCTTAGGATAATCGCATTTGCGTCGCTAATTTTTTATCACATTGGCATGTTGTATAGCGAAAACTGGGGATTTCATTTTAAAAGTAATTATACATCACAGTATGTTGAATATTTAATGTTGGTGTTTTCACCTTGGCGCATGTTGCTCATTTGGTTTATATCGGGCGTAGCACTGCGTTTTATGATTGATAAAGTAAGCGGCTTTAAGCCTTGGTTATTGTTCACTTTAAATCGTTCCATTTTTTTACTATTACCCTTGCTGGTGGGATTATGGCTAATAGTGCCTTTTCAGCTGTTTGCAGAAATGTCGCAGCAAGGTGTTATTGATATTAGCTATTGGCAATTTTATTTAGCTTTTATAGAGACGAACAATACGCTTTTTATTAATTATCAGTCTGGAGTGTGGCCGAATGTGGATGTAAATCACTTATGGTATTTGCGCTCGTTGTGGCAATTTATGCTGATCATTATTGTTTTAACTCTTTTTGCACGCTTGCCCTTTATTGCGCCTTTAAAAACATTTGTTAAAGGGGGTATGTCATTTGGGTTTTTAATTACCTTGCTCATTATTGCCAAACTATTTACAAGCCATTACTTAACTGGCGATTCAATCAGAGAGACTAACGGCTTAATACTGCTACTCTCAGGATACATACTTGCTAAAAACACTTACTTTTGGAACTGCTTAAATAAAAACTTGGTATTACTGGCTTTGAGTTTTGCGGTTTTGTTTGTACTTATAATATTAAGTTATCAGAAGGTGTTTACTCTTCCTCATTTTATTTTAATCGGTAGCTACAATATTCAACGTGTTGTAGGTGTATTTTTTGTACTTGCGTTCGCTCACCGATTTTTAAATTTTAATACTTACTATTTAAAACAGCTCAATGTATGGGTGTTTCCCTTTTATTTATTGCATCAAAGCATTTTGATTATTTTGTGTTTTTTACTACAGCCTTTAAGTTTAGGGCCTGTTGCTGAACCATTAATTATTATTACAGGGACTTGGTCTTTTTGCGGTGTTATTACATGGGGTATTACACGTATTGATGTACTTAGACCTTTGCTAGGGGTTGCAATTAAACGAGATTATTCCCCTACTGTAAAAATTCTTGGTTATACGGCCGCTTTAATTTTAATAACTCCGCTAGCGTATAAGCTAATTACTTAGACTGAGGGGGTGTATTAAAACTGCCATAATCTTGTCATGCCTGTGTGTTGATATTTAGCAAATACAATACTAAGGAAAATTACATGTTTAAAAAATCAATTATTGCGCTGTCACTTATATCTGTTCTTACTGGTTGCTCACTTGATGGTGACGATGGTCAAAACGGCTCTCAAGGATTACAGGGAGAACAAGGCACAGGTGGGACTAATGGGTTAAATGGTATAAATGCCAATTCAGCATTAAATATTAACCTTGTGGGTAGAGGTGTATTAAATGCACAAAGCCCAGAAGGTGCAGCTGAAATAGTTGCATATCAAGCATCTAAAAAATGGATTTACGCTATTAACAGTTCAGGTGATGACGCTGTTGTTAATATTTTACCCGCCGACACCTTTGATACTGCCGCACTCGTTAAAGATAACGAAGGGGTTATCAGCGCCACAAATTTAACATCCGTTATTACGTTGCCTTTAAACGAGCATACCCAAGGCGATGCAAACAGCATTGCTATTGATGAAAATAACAATCTACTTGCAGTGGCAATGGCTGCTGAAAGCACGGGTGATACAGGTCAAATTGCTTTTTACGATATAAGCGGCGACTCACCTGTATTTATTAAAAATGTTACAGTCGGATTTTTACCAGACATGGTGACGTTCACCCATGATGGCGCAAAGGCAGTGGTTGCTAACGAAGGTGAACCAAGTGGCGACTACAGCGTAGATCCTGAAGGTTCTATTAGTATTATCGATATAACAAATAATGTAATAGCCGATACAGCAATAAATATTGATTTTAAAGCCTATAACAACAAACAAACCGAACTAGAAGCGCAAGGGGTCGTTTTTGCAAACCCAAATGGTCGTACTATTAACGGTAATCTAATAAATACCACAGTAGCTATGGATTTAGAGCCCGAGTACGTTAGCATTTCTAAAGATAACAAATATGCTTATGTATCTATTCAAGAAAACAATGCACTTGCAATAGTTAACCTACAAGACAACAGTCTTGAGCTAAAGGGCTTAGGCTTTAAAGATTGGTCAAGCTTACAACTTGATGCCTCAGATAAAGACGGCGGCGTTAATTTTAAATCATACCCAGGGCTCTATGGTATTTACCAGCCCGATACTATCTCAAGCTTTAGTTGGAAAGGCGCTAACTTTATAGTTACTGCCAACGAAGGTGACGCAAGAGAATACTTTTTTGATACAACGGATGAAGCAGACTGTATAGCAAAGGGCGGGCTTGATTTCGATAAAGACGATGGCTGCTTAGCTTATATAGATGAGAGCCGCGTTGAAGACTTAACGCTTGCTACTAATTTTGATTACTTAAATAATGACGATGATGATATTGGTCGCTTAAAAGTAACAACAATAAAAGGCGATACCAATAACGACGGGCAATACGAATCGCTTTACGGCTATGGCGCACGTTCTTTTACTATTTGGGATAGCAATGGGCTGGTGGTTTTTGATTCAGGTGACGATATAGCACGTATAACAGCATCTGTGCATGGTGAATCATTTAACAATAATGAAGATGAAAACAAAGGTGACTCACGTTCAGATGATAAAGGCGCAGAGCCTGAAGCGCTGACTATTGGTAAAATTGACGATCGTACATTTGCTTTTGTTGGATTAGAACGTATGGGCGGTATTATGGTTTACGACATTACTAATCCATACAATGTGCAATTTGAAGACTACTTCTATAATAGAGGCTTAATTAAAGGAGCGAATATTACAGGCGATTTGGCACCTGAAGGAATGGTATTCGTTTCAGCAGAGCAAAGTGCAACAGGAAATCCACTCTTAATTGTTGGAAATGAAATATCAGGCTCTATTGCCGTATGGGAAATAGCATCTAAATAAATCTTTAATTTTAAATAAAGCTGTGTGTTGTTTGTTTAACATACAGCTTAGTTTAAACCTTACTAATACATCATCAATTGATACATAAATTATGAGTGTTTTTTAAACTAAAAGTATCCTGCAGCCCTTTATTTGTATAGCTTTCATACTAAATTCATTTAATTGTCAAAAAGCTGAAATAAAACATTGACCCCCGCTCGAATCTCCCTATAATGCGACCCCACTGAGACAGGAAACGCCAACGCATAGCGAGGCACGAACTACTCAGAGAGTTAAGTAAAACTTCGGTTTTAAATCTTCCAAAAAGAAAGTTTAAAACTAAGTGTTGACTCGAAAAATAAAGGGTGTATTATTCGCATCCCTTGAGACGCTAAAGCGACTCAAAACGTTCTTTAACAATATAAAGCAATCATCTGTGTGGG
>NZ_JADYXK010000030.1:0-46647 GCF_015864275.1 Pseudoalteromonas sp. NZS11_1 | reverse complement strand
CGTATCAAGTAACCAATGACTAAGCATAAAAATACCCTCATAATCAAAAGATGATAAGGGTATTGTGAAGCAACCAAAAGATCGGTCAACCGATCAAAAATACCTTAACTGATCGGTGTTATCACTTTGTGAGGCTTTTTTGTGCTAAATGTATAGGAAATAATAACACCTCAAGCACCTCAACAATGATCAAAACATTTACCTTTTCGTTGCTTAGTGTATTAGCAATTTTTAACGCTAAAGCACAAGAGCTAAAAACCATCGATGAAATTCACAGTGCATATAAAAATAATTCTATTAATGCACAGCAACTCACCCAAAATTATATAGATCGAATTAATAAACTTAATCCACACTATAATGCGGTTATTAGTTTAGAGCCTACAGCTATTGCTCAAGCTAAAACGTTAGATGAACTTGCCGCCAAAGGAACTTGGGCTGGGCCATTACATGGAATACCTGTACTTCTTAAAGATAATATAGAAACTAAAGGCACACTTCCCACAACGGCTGGCTCTTTAGCACTTAAAAATAACGTTACTGATAATGATGCTTTTGTTGTTAAACAACTACGTAATGCGGGCGCTATAATTTTAGGTAAAGCTAATTTAAGTGAGTGGGCAAATTTTCGTTCATCCTATTCATCTTCAGGCTGGAGTGCCTTAGGCGGACAAACACATAATGCGCACGATGTAACACGTAACCCATGTGGTTCTAGCGCAGGTTCTGCTGTTGCGGTAGCACTTAACTTTGCGCCTATAGCATTAGGGACTGAAACAGACGGTTCAATTACGTGCCCTGCCTCAGTAAATGGAGTTTATGCAATAAAACCGAGTATGGGCCAAGTATCACGCTCAGGCGTTGTGCCTCTTTCAAGTAGCCAAGATTCAGTAGGGCCGATGGCGCATTCACTTAAAGATTCGCTGCTGGTTTTATCTGTTTTGCAAGGTGAAGACTCCCTTGATGCGACAACTACAGGGTTTGAATTAAAAACAGGTAATATAAAATCAAAATCGTCACTTATTATTGGTGCACTGCCTAGCGACAAATTTACAGTTGAAACGCAGCGCCTTTATGCCAAGCAGTTACAAGCATTACAACAGGCTGGACACACTGTTATAAATGTAGATATTACTGATAACTTAGATACGCTATTTGTTGATGAATACTATATTTTACTTTATGACTTCAAAGCCGAAATTAATCACTACCTCGCAAACACTCCAACACAAGTGGCTGTTAAAAGCCTAAAAGCACTTATTAATTTTAATATTCAAAATAAAAAAACAGAAATGCCCCACTTTGAGCAAGACATCCTAGTTCAATCGCAGGCTATTGATTTAACCAACAAACAAAAATACCAGGAGACTAAAGAACGCTATCGCACTTTAGCAACGACAGCCATTGTTAATGTATATAAAAACAACAAGCTTGATATTGTTATAGCGCCTACAGTATCCCCCGCCTGGAAAACTGACTTAGTTAATGGTGATAATTTTAATGGCAGTAGTAGTTCGTTATCTGCTATTGCTGGCACAACGCACATAACCCTACCGGTCGGAAAAGTAAGTGGTTTACCGGTTGGTTTGTCCATAATAGCAAATAAAGAGGGCGAGCAAGCGGCTTATGTATACGCAAATATTATTGATGAGGTGTTATCATCAGGCACAAAAAAACCTGAGTAAACTCAGGTTTTTTTAAACTAAACGGCGTTAACTATGACTTTTTAAGTGACAGTTTTTCGCCTTTTAAGCTTTTACGAACGCTTGAAATACGTGAGCGATTTACTGCTCTCGCTTCACCGGTTGCTTGCCCTGATAACTTGTTAGAACGTGTACGGCGTAAATGCGCTGGTTTTTTACCAATTTTATCAATTAGTACTTCACGGTTACTTACTTCGTAACCTTCTAAATATACACGTTTGATTTTCTGGCCGATTAACGTTTCAATTTCAAACAAAGTGTTTTCTTCTTCGCGGCTAACAAATGAGATTGCTTGACCTTGACGACCAGCACGACCTGTACGGCCAATACGGTGAACGTAATCTTCTGCAAGCCATGGTAAATCAATATTAATTACACGAGGTAAACCATCAATATCAATACCGCGAGCAGCCACTTCTGTAGCTACTAATACACGTACTTTGCCTTCTTTAAATTCACGTAAAGCACGACGACGGTTACCTTGAGATTTGTCACCGTGGCAAACGCCCGCCGGAATACCATCAAGGTTAAGCTCTTTAACAAGCTCGTCAGCCGTTTCTTTCATGTTTACAAATACAAGCACTTGTTGCCAGTTTTTCTTACCAATCAATTCAGAAAGTAGCTCTTGCTTACGACGTTCTTCAACAGGGTAAACAACATGCTCAACAGTACTTGCTGTACTGTTAGTTTGATCAACACGCACTATTTCAGCTTGTTTTAATACTTTAGATGCAAATTGTTTAATTGCTGCAGGGAAAGTAGCAGAGAAAAGTAAAATCTGGCGCTCTTCTGCACAGCTTTTAATCACGTTTTGCATGTCTTCAATAAAGCCCATATCAAGCATACGGTCGGCTTCATCAAGAACAAGGTGTTTTACACTTGCAAGGCTTAAGTTACCTAAGCGAATATGATCAAATAAACGACCTGGTGTTGCAACAACAATATCTACACCTTCTTTTAAAGCATTTGCTTGGCCGGCGGTACTAACACCACCAAATAAACTTACGACTTTAAGTGATGTATGCTTTGCAAAATCTCTAAAATTATTTGCAATTTGTTCTGCAAGTTCACGCGTTGGAGCAAGTACTAATGCATGAGGTGCATTAGTTGTGCTGAGTTCAGACTCAACCAATTTTTGGATGATAGGTAAAGCAAACGCGGCAGTTTTGCCGGTACCAGTTTGTGCACTGGCTAAAACGTCTTTACCTTTACGAACAGCAGGAATTGCTGCGCGCTGAATGGGCGTAAGGGTGTGATAGTTAAGTTCGTCCAACGCCTGGATGATTTCAGGAGCGAAACTAAAAGATTTAAAATTCATGCTGTATAACCTACGGCCACATTATCAAGGGTCGCAAATTATACAGTAAAAACGAGCTAACAGTTAGTCATAACTTATCTTTTAACGTGTTTAATCTACTTTATACCGTTTAAATATTAAAGAGGTGTTAATACCACCAAACGCAAAGTTATTACTCATCACGTAATCGGTATTAATCTCACGCCCTTGATGCCTTATGTAATCAAGCTGAGCACATTCGTCATCAACGTTATCTAAATTAATTGTTGGTGCAAACCAGTTATCTGCCATCATATTAATGCTTGCCCATGCTTCTATTGCACCACAAGCACCTAATGTATGCCCCAAATAACTTTTTAACGAGCTAATAGGTTTGCTGCCCAATGCTTTAAACGTTGCGTGAGACTCGGCAATATCACCTTTATCTGTTGATGTACCATGAGCATTAACGTAACCAATTTTTTCTGGTTCTAAATTGGCATCTTGCAGTGCCATTTCTATCGCTAGTTGCATTGTTTTTGATGTTGGTTGAGTAACGTGCTGTCCATCAGAATTACAACCAAAACCAACCACCTCAGCTAATATTGTTGCTCCGCGCGCTTTTGCATGTTCGTATTCTTCTAAAATAAGTGTACCCGCGCCTTCGCCTATCACTAAGCCATCGCGATTTTTATCAAAAGGTCTTGGTGTTTGTTTTGGTGTTTCATTTTTTGTAGATGTTGCATAAAGCGTATCAAATACGGCGGCTTCAGTAATACATAACTCTTCAGCTCCACCAGCCACCATTATTTTTTGTCGGCCAAACTTGATCGCTTCATAGGCGAAGCCTATTCCTTGAGATCCCGATGTACAAGCAGAGCTTGTTGTTATAACACGCCCTTTTAAACCAAAAAAAACACCAACATTTACAGGGGCAGTATGCGCCATCATTTTAATGTAACTCGTGGCTGTTACACCTGACATCGACCCCGTTTCCATCATATTTGCAAAGGCGAGTAATGGCTCAGTAGAGCCAGTAGATGAGCCATACGCTATGCCCGTAGAGCCATCTGTTAGACTTTCGTGCTCGAGTAGTTTGGCTTGTTCAAGTGCGCATTCAGTAGCACGAGTTGACATAAGTGACACTCGCCCCATTGAACGGATTTGTTTTCGTTTGTAATGACCTGGTCGCTCAAAGTGTTTAACTGGCGCGGCTAAACGAGTATTGAGGTTGTCAGCTATATCCCACTCTGGCATAGTAACAACAGCATTTTCGCCTTTAATTAAGGCTTGTTTGAATTCAGACCAATCATCGCCCAATGCAGTGACCACCGACATCCCTGTTACAACAACGCGTTTAATCAAACCATGCCACCATTAACCGAAATCACTTGGCGTGTTATGTAAGCTGCATCATCAGACATTAAAAAAGCGACTGTTCCCGCAACTTCTTTAACGCTCCCCATGCGTTTAAGGGGTATCATTTTCATCATTTCATCAATAGGTAATTCATCAGTCATCGCGGTTTCTATTAAACCAGGTGCCACACAATTAACTGTGATTTTGCGTTTTGCCAATTCTAATGCAAGTGCTTTAGTGGCCCCAATAATACCGGCTTTTGCTGCACTATAATTTACTTGTCCTCGGTTACCTGCAATACCTGACACCGATGACATTGTAATTATTCGCCCACCTTTACGGCTTTGTACCATAGGCATTACAGTTGGGTGTACTACATTATAAAACCCATCAAGGCCTGTACGTATTACACAATCCCAGTCTTCCCCTTGCATAGCAGGAAATGCCATATCGTTAGTAATACCTGCATTACACACCACGCCATAATAAGCGCCATGCTGAGCTATATCTTCTATTATTTGTGCTTTGGCCTGCTCTCTGTCGCATACATCAAATTGTAATAAACTGGTGGCTCTACCTAATGCATTAATTTCATCGCATGTTGCTTGAGCTTGCTCAACACCCGCTCTGCAATGTACTGCAATATCAAACCCTTGCTCAGCAAGTTTTAACGCAATAGCTTTACCAATACCACGGCTTGAACCCGTAACTAAAATTCTTTTTGTCATTGATTTTCTCTTATAAATTCCAACGGGTTTTCAGGCTGAAATACATTAATTTTTGCTTGGCAAAGTAGAGTTTCACACACGAGTATTTGACATTCAAATACACTTAAACCTGACTCTTCTTGATATAGCTTTTTCACTTCAATAGTCAGCTTACTGCCGTTTTTAAAACACGGTTGATAAGTTTGATATTTTCGCGTGCCAATTAAAAAACCAATTTTTACAGGTTTATTTTCATCATTCGCTAACGCACCAGCGTAAGCGGCAATAGACTGCGCCATGTACTCAACACCAATATAGCTAGGTACGCCGTTAATTGCAGGACTAAAAAAAGGGCTTTGCTCAGTGATAGTAACGCCGCATTGAGCTTCATCTTCGCTGTGTGTTAAAAGGCTATCTATTAAAATCATAGGCGCATCATGCGGGACTACTTGCTCTATAGGGTAATTAGTCAACGTTAACTCCCAATATTAAGCTGGCATTATTACCGCCAAACGCAAATGAATTAGATAAGCAGTATTTAAGAGCGGGCTTAAACGCTTGTTTTATTATTTTTATATCAGCCAAATCACTGCCTTCTTTAATCGCGTTATACGGCAGCATATGTTGGCCGCTGTCTTTTAATAATAACCAACATATACCGGCTTCAATGGCGCCTGCAGCACCAAGAGTATGCCCTGTTAAATGCTTACTTGAGCTAAGCGGGGTATTGTTGCCAAACACGCGATTAATTGCAAGTGCTTCCATTTCGTCATTTTTTACAGTAGCCGTACCGTGAGCGTTAATATAATCAATATCACCACAGGATAACTTTGCGCTTTTTAGTGCTTTTTCCATTGAGGCTTGGGCGCCCATCCCATTAGGATCGGGGGCTGACATATGATGCGCATCTGAGCTTTCGCCACTGCCTAATAACATAACGCCGTTATTTGTTATTGGCTTATTTTTAGTCATTACAAATAAAGCGGCCCCTTCACCAATATTAATGCCGTCTCTGGTGCTAGAAAAAGGCTGGCATAAACCCGAGCTTAAAGAAGCGAGCGAGTCAAAGCCATTAATTGTTAATTGGCACAAACTATCCGCACCACCACAAATTACCACATCGGCTAAATCAGCATTTAGCAAAGCTCGGGCGCTAATTAACGCTTTGCTACTCGACGTGCACGCAGTAGAAATACTGTAACAAGGCCCTAGAGCCCCTATTTTATGTGCAATATAATGAGCGGGTGTTGCTAACTCTTGATCACTGTAACTAAAGTCATCAGGCCAGAGTTTTGTACTTTCATAGCTTTTACGCGCTCTTTCGCCATCATGAATACCTGATGTACTAGTACCCATTACAATTGCGATACGCGACTTATTAATATGCGAAAGTTTATCTAAGGTTGGCTTAATCTGCTCTAAAGCTAGATCAATAAATGTATTGATACGTTTATTATTTGATAAAGCAATAGACTGAACTTGCCCGACATACAGCGGAGTTTGCTCAGCACTTAAACTTTTATTTAAAGTTAATAAAGGAGTTGCAGGGTTATATTTATTTAAGCTTGTTGTGGTTGCATCTTGGCCTATGCCCATCGCACTCACAATGCCTAAATCATTCAGCCAATATGTCACTGTTCTACCTTTTTAAATGTTATTTGATACTGATGTAAAATATTGTTCAACGTTGTCGACTCATCACTATAGTCAATGGTGATAAATGTACCCTCATCGTTAAATACCTGCCGATTAGAGCCAACCTGCTCTATTAAAGCACCCTCTAACTGCTTTTGTAAAAATGCTACTGGCCAATGTACTAATGCAATATCCGCCAAAATATAATGAGGGTCTATCCCTTCTACCGCCAGCATATTTCGTGTTTTTACTGGGCCATTTAAAGGTTTTTCAAGCTCCATAATCGGAAAGCTTTGCACTGTCATTAACAATAACTTAATTGCACCTTTGTCATTTATAGCTAATTGGGCAAATACAGTGTGTGTTTTTTGCTGATTCGTAATATACAAAACATGCTGCCAAGACTTATCAAACATTTGTGCTGGCACGCTATTAATATTTAATTGAATATTAGGTGATAGATACACTCTATTTTTAGATGCTGTAAAACTCGTACATGCGCTCAATACAGCAAATATAAATACACTACACACCGCATACTTAATTAATTTTGACATAACTGAGCCAACACATTTAAACGGCGTTCACTTTGTGCAACAAATGGGTTATTTGTATCCCATGCGTAACCCGCTAAAATAGCACTAATCATTTCTCGCACCTGAGTATTTTGTTCAGAGTAAAATATCACATCCTGAAAACGCGTATCGTACCACCCTGTTACAAATGTTCTAAAACAATCGACCCCAGCTTGTAATGGCTGTGCGTAGTGAGCGTCAAAATCGACGACTTCGTTTTTTAAATAGCGATCAACAAGTGGGGCAATTAAATTTGCAGATTTGAGTGCAATTGTTACACCTGATGAAAATACCGGGTCTAAAAATTCCCCCGCATTACCCAATAAAGCAAAGTGCTTACCATATAACTTACTCACATTTGCCGAGTAGCCTTTTATATTTTTTGCTGGAGTTAATAACTCACGCTGTGCTAACAGTGTTTTTAAATAAGGGTCTTGCTCTATAAATTGATTTAGTAAATCGCTAGATTCATCATCATTAAAACGCTCTGACTGCGCCACAACCCCAATACTCGCAGTACCATCACTAAAGGGAATAAGCCAATACCACACGTCTGAATATTGAGGGTGTACGGTAATCAAAATTTTATTTCGATCGAAGCTTGTATCACTAATATTGTCTTTAAAGTGACTAAAATAAGCGCTTCGAACAGGAAAGTTAGAAGGAAGCTCTAAATCTAACAATTTTGGTAATACACGCCCAAAGCCACTTGCGTCCAATACAAATCGGGCATTAACGCGATAAGCTTGCTGCTGCTCATTGTGTACCACTAATGATGCACCATTTGGCTCATCACAGTAGTCAACCACCGTGTGCTTATATCTGATTTCTACGCCTTGTCCTTGTGCTTTGTCTGCTAATAATTTGTCAAAGTCGGCTCTTTTCACTTGATACGTAGTGCCTGGGCCTTTAGTAAATTTTTCAGTGAAATTTATAGTTGTATTTTGCCCTGCCCGATGAAAAGCAGCGCCATCTTTAAACTGAAAACCTAAAGCCGCTGCATTGTCATGTAGTGTATCGATTAAGCCCGCGTCTTCTAAGTACGCCATACATTGCGGCAGTAAGCTTTCACCAATTGAAAAACGTGGAAACACCTGCTGTTCAAGTACCAGTACCCGCCATCCCTTTTGAACTAAAAGACTACTAGCCAATGCACCCGAAGGCCCAGCGCCAATAACAACAACATCGTACTGCTCAAGGTTATTCAAATTATTGTTCCTTTTGAGGCTTTAAAACACTCAGCGGTGATAAAAAGTAAATAGCTAAAATCCCTACCATTACACTCAGCCCAAAGCTAAAAATAGCGGGTGTATCAGATGCACTCAACATGCCAAATACCCACATAGATGACGCAGCCGATAAGCTAATCGCTAACACATTTTTGGGCTCTAACTTATTTATTTGATAAAAAACGAGGTAATCAATTGCTAAGGCAATAACAAGTAACGCACCGAGTAAATTAAATAACGACAAGCTACCTTGAATCGCATTACATACCCAAAGCATGCTCAACACCACAACAGATAAAATGGTCACCTGCAGCAGCGCTATCTTAATCGTAAATCGCCAACTAAAAAGCAGCCAACTAATAAAACCCGCAAACACTAGGCTTAATAGTAAATATTCACGGTAATCACTTAATAAAGCACTAATTTGTTTAGGTTTATTATAAATATAAACACCTTTACTTTTTTCAACTTCATTAATTAATTGATCAGATGAAATACCCGAAATAGACATCCACGTTATCGATTGTTCTGACTCAACAACCATTTGAGAAAGCAGTAATGGTTTAAATGTACACGTGGCGAGTGTTTTATAAGTTAATAACGGTGCCTTTGTACTTGTTAACGCTTGCCCTGTAACGCGCTCTGCAATATCCAAAGTCCCTTTATTTTTAGCCTGTTCAAACAAGGCTTGGTTATCGCTCTGCTTTTGTAAACTAGGCAACCAATGGCTAATGCTATTATGTTTAAAATTAGGGTTTAGTTGGGTTAAGCGTTTTAAAAATTGCTCTTGTTTTTGTAAAAGCGCTTCGTCGCTATCTGCAAACATAAAAACAATTTGGCTATCCCATTGCCCAAGTAATAACAAATGCTTTTTTTCGTTTAGCATTAAATGTTCGGAGCTTGCATTTAATAGCTTTACATCATCATTAAAGCTAATGGGTTTTATTAAAAATAACGCACTTATAAGGGCTAATAACGTAATGAGTATCGGTTTTTTTAAACTATTGCAGTATAAAAAAACCTTAATGAGTTTTTGACTCATCAATAAACTCGAAGGCGATAACCTGAGTGTAGATTGCCACAATGGCAAAACTAAAACTGTAAATAGCCAAGCACTCACTAAACCCGCAATAACAAACACGCCAACTTGAGATAATAACGTTAGTGGCGCACCTAGCAAGCAACAATAACCCAACGTAGTCGTAATAAGAGACAGCAAAAGCGCAGATTGTGTCCCTTTGCTGTAGCCTTTTTCATGCTCTTTTTTGGCTAAATCAGTCATACCATGAAATGCATAATCAATGGCAATACCAATCAAGGTAACTGCAAAAACAAGCGTTAATAAATGAATAGTCTTAAACAGCAACACCATAGCGATAGCGCCGCCAATAAGTGCACTCAGTACGGTAAAGCTTGCTAATAAAATACTGTTTAAACGCCTAAACACCCAAAATACCATAGCAATAAGGGCTAATAAGCTAATGCCACCAAACAGGCTCATCTCGTATTTAGCTTGTTTAGCATTTTCAGCCGTATGAAATAGCACACCAGAGTAAGTAATGCTTAAATCAGGGTAGGTTTTATTAAGTATATTGATCTGTTTAATTATCGCGCCAGCTAAATCAATTGATTTATTAACCCCTAAATTTTCGGGCGCTAAGTTTGCCAAAATGACACGGTATTCAACGCCTTTTAAACGTCGAGTTAAACGACCTTGTTCAAGCGTAAACAATTGGCTTTGTTTTAAGTTATCTTCTATAAATGCCGCTAGGCTCAAACTTGTATCTTTGCTTAAGGTAGCACTTACAAATGGGTTGCCTAACTGATTTAATTGCTCAAGGTAATAATGTTCAAACGTTGTTTTTTTGCTTAATGTTTGCTTGTAAGTATCACTTAATAACGCATGTTTGAAAGGTGAGAATGTTTGCGCTAAATCGTTAACGGACGGAAAGTTAAATGTGCTTTTAATTGCATTATCGTCGAGCCATTTTTGGAAATCATCAAATGCTTTATTTTTATTATTTCCTGCAAACGAGAACATAATACGGTTAGCATTTTGCTGAAAAAAAACATCTTCCGCATGTGCAATTTGGGAGTGCGACTTTGGCAATAAGCTAAACATATCGGCGCTAAACGTTGGTTTAGACAGCCAAAAAGCTGCAGCAAAAAGTAAAATTAAACTGCTAAACCACCCTACAATAACGGTAATTCGTTTTGTCACTGCACTATTCCCTTAATTAACCACTGCATTATTTAAAAACATAATTTTATTTGGAATAAGTAAACTCAATTTTTGTGTTATTTCCTGAGTGCTCATTTAGTGTAATACTGCTCACTTGCTTAGCAGTTTCACATAAAATAAAATCACTAAATAATTGCTGTAGCATCGCTTCTTTTGGTATTAACTGTGTGCAACTGTCTTGCATTTTAGCAATGTCAAAACGTGTTTCCAGAGCACTCATATTTACGCTAAGTAAGTCACTCAGTAATCCTACAAATTGCTCGCTACCGGGTTGTGGTATTAACTCACCATTGGCATTTTGTGCAAGCACTTTGCCGTTTTCTATTATGAGCATACTCTCAACAGGCATTTTCACTTGCCAAATTAGCTTTTCATCAATTAACGAAAAAACACCCGACGAAATAAAAGGCTTAGCAAATCCATTAAATTGCTTATATTGCTTAAACTCACCTTTAATAGCTGCTGCATTTACTACAGAGCAAAACAGTAAAAAGCTAATGGCTATGCTCAATGTAAAACATTTTAAAAAATTCATTTAATCGCCTATAAAATAAAAATTTAATTCAAAACCGCTTTTAACTTATTAAATAAAATAGCGGGTGATTCAAATTGCATTTCTTTGGAGCTAACCTCAACCGCAACTTGCGTGGTTGAGGCTTTAGTAAGGCGCTTATTAGTTAGCGAGTCAGTGATTACGTAATCAATCCGTAGTCGGTTCTCGTATTCTTTTAAGTAAGCCGCTACTTTAATTTTTTGAGTAAATACCGCTGAGGCAACATACTTTATTTGCATATCAACAATTGGCCACGCGTAGCCCGATTCATGCATTTGCGGGTAATCATAATCAAATAAACGCAGTAACTCGCAGCGCGCTACTTCTAAATAACGTGGGTAATTACCATGCCATACAACATTCATTGGGTCGCAGTCATGAAATGGAATTTCAATTTCTACCACATGCGTTAATAATGCACCTTTACTATTCATACAACGCCCAACGTTTAGTTTGAATATACCCTATTGTTTGCCTTAGCACGGCTTCCATTGGTCTATCCTCAGTGAGGTTTTCAAAGTAATCAGTTATATCGGTATACATGTTTTGCATATCTTGCGTTAAAGTCGAAAACTCAAGATCGCCTTGTTTTATACGCAATCTAACACCTTGAATACTGGCTAATAACGTACTTGCTAACACTTGTTCTGTTAGCTGCAAAATACGTAAACAATCGCGAGACGCAATAGTCCCCATACTCACTTTATCTTGATTATGACACTCCGTAGAGCGAGAAAAAACGCTGGCCGGCATGGTTAGTTTTAATGCCTCTGCTGTGTAAGCACTACAGCCAATTTGAACCGCTTTAAAACCATGATTAATATAACGGCGCTCTGGTGCGCTATCAGACAAGTTTGAAGGTAGCCCATTGTTGTACTTAGTATCAACCAAAGAAGCGATTTGTCTGTCGGCTAAATCAGCAAGGTTTGCAACGGCTGTTTTCATGCTATCCATTGCCATTGCAATGTGGCCTCCGTAAAAATGCCCGCCGTGTAATACATGCTCACCTTGGCCGTCAATTATTGGGTTATCGTTTGCTGAATTAAGCTCGTTTTCTATCATGTGCCTAAAAAACGGCAGACTGTCTTGCAGAACACCAATAACATGGGGTGCACAACGGATTGAATACCTATCTTGAAGTCTGTCTGCATTACGAGGGTGATCGTGATGGTTTAAATCGTCTCTTATCCAACGTGCAATTTGCTGCTGCCCAGGATGTGGCTTAACTGAAAATAATATCTCATCAAAATGATGGCTATTTCCTTTAAGCGCTAAGCTTGATAATGCAGTAATACGGCTCGCCAGTTTAGCTAAGTAATTAGCCCTATCAAACGCTAAACACGCTAATGCAGTCATTACCGCTGTGCCATTCATAACGGCAAGACCTTCTTTTGGCCTTAGTGTTAGTGGTTCTAAGCCAACTTCTTTCATAACTTCTGCACTGTTACGTACTTGGTCTTTGTAAAACACATCACGCTCGCCTACCATCGCACCTGCAACGTAAGATAACGGTGTTAAATCGCCACTGGCACCTACTGACCCTTCTTGCGGGATCACAGGCACTATATCGTTATTTAAGTAATCTTTAAGTAGGTGCAGCATTTCCCAGCTAATACCAGAGTAGCCCTGTGAAAGTGATGTTAAGCGGGTCGCTAAAATTGCACGCCCTTGCACTTTATTAAATACATCCCCAAGTCCACAGCCGTGAAAGCGAGTTAAATGCAGAGGTAATTCATCAACTAAATCAAGGGGTACAGCCACCGTTACAGAATCACCGTAACCAGTAGTAACGCCGTAAATTACGCCATCTTCTTTTAAAAGTGTGTCTAAAAAACGCAAAGCGCTATTAATTTTAACGCTAAAATTTTCACAGCTATTTAATTGCACTTGTGTTTTATTAAAGGCAACTCGAACAATATCTTCAATTGATAATCGCTGATTGCCAAAAAGCTGTATATTTTGTTCAGTCACACTTATTCTCCATTGATTGATCGCGCACTACCTGCTGATCACTTTTCCAAAAATCGTAAAAATTAAACCACTGATAAGGATATAAAGCTGCGTAATAACTCAAACGCTGTGCATAGTCAGTAATAATAAGTGTTAGCGCCTGCTGTCGCTCTCGTCGAGGCATTTTTAATGATTGGCTGTAATGTTCAAATATCACTTGATACTTTTTGCTTTTTTTATCTTTTAAACAAAACAAAAAGTAAACAGGGCAATCAAGCAGCGCGGCTAATATAAAAGGCCCCTGTGAAAATGGGGCATTTTTGCCTAAAAATGGTACCTGTACCGACCGAGAAGCCGTTGTTGTGCTTGTTCTGTCGCCAACAATAACGATTATTTCTCCCTGCTCTACTTTTTCTTTTAGTAAAATAGCTAAGTCAGGCCCCATATCAGTCACTTGTATTAAATTAACCGACACATCTGGGTTAATCTTTTTAAGCATTTTATTAAATTCAACAGCGTGATGGGTAAACACCAGTACATTTATTTTTTTACTGCTGCGGTGCTGGCTAAGTGCCCTGCACACCTCTAAATTACCCAAGTGGGAACCTATAAAAATAGCCCCTTGATTTTGCTCATCTAGCTCAGCAAATAAATGCTCATTAGTGTATTTAATATCACGTTGAGTTATTCGCCCAAGCCAAGCATCAATTTTATCTAATGCGCTATCTGCAAAACTGCAAAAGTGCGTTAATTGCATTTTAAACGTAACAGGTTGTTTGCAGCCTTGGTAAACATTAACCTGCGCTAAAAACGCTTTAGATGCTACACGCGCTACTTTTCCTGTTAAAAAAAGATAAAAAACCACAGGAAACAAAACAATCCACAGCCCTTTTCTACCCAGTAATTTATGAGCAAATAACAGTATTTGAATACCTAAGAAATTACCGCGCTCTTGCATTTTAGACCAGTGTTTAGCGGCCATAACGCCTCTTTAATTTATGCCAAATTAACACAGGAGAGCGAATCAACATTCCAAAAAATAAGCGAGTGTGCAACCACGAAATACGCACGTTATCGTGTAATGGCTGAAAATGAGAAAGCCCATTTTCGGGGTAAATTACTTGGCTAGGTAAAAATACAAAAGGCACATTGCGCCAATATAAACGCACTAAAATTTCGGGGTCAAAATCCATGCGTTTTCCAAGCGATACCTCATCAATTAGCTTTGTACTTGGCTCAAGCGGATATACTCTAAAGCCACACATTGAATCTACAATTGTAAAACTTAACGTTTCAATCCATACCCAAACATGCGTTAAATAACGTGCTAAATAACGGTGTTTAGGCACTGAATCGTCATATATTGGGCAACAGCTTATAAGCGCTTTAGGCTGAGCGTTTGAAAGCGCTATTAGTTTTTTAATATCAGATAAGTCATGCTGACCATCAGCATCAACCTGTATCGCATGCGAAAAACCTAGCTTATATGCTTGCTTTAAGCCGGTTTGTACCGCGCCGCCTTTGCCTTGATTATCGTCGTGGGTAACTACACTCAACTGCGCGTGTTTTGCATCAAGCTTACTAAACACATTTTTAGCTTCGACGTTGCTTGCGTCATCAACCATAATAATAGGAAGATTAAATGACGATAATTTGCTCAGTACATCATCAATAACCGTAATGTGATTATAATTTGGGATAACAATACAAAAGTTATTCATTTATCAGGCTATCAAAAATAACACGGCCAGATGCATGCTGTCCTTTGTTTGAATTATACGAAAAGGTATATTTATTCTCTGCTTTTTGCTCTAGCAATAATTCGATTGTTATACCTGGGGTAATCACTACCTGAAATTTTAATACTTCAACATTTTTAACAGGTTGCTGAACATTATAATATTTACAAATTGCAGCCACAGCCCAGTCTAATTGCACAACACCTGCGAGTATTGGGCCATCCGTAAAATGTCCTTTGAAATAATCTAAATCATGAGGAACTAATAAGCTTAATTTATACTTTTGCTCTGCTTTTTCACAAGACAGTAAATCAGGCTGTGTTTTAGTCAACTTTTGCAAAAAGACTCTCCAATGCTTTTAAATTTAACTTTGCCTGTGAGTTGTATGGTAATTGCTCTACAAAACGCCACTTTTTAGGGATACAAATTCGCTCAAAGCGCGCTAATGCATGCGCTTTTAATAAATTATTTGTAGCTAACTTACCGTCACCATTAAAAAACATCTGCCCTTTATGCTTAAGCACAACAATAGCGCCTACAATTAATCGCTCACCAGGCAGGGCGATTACTTTAGCTTCACTTACCCACTCACTAGTACACAAATGTTGTTCTAGCTCATCTAAACTTAATCGCTTTTCTTCTAATTTTATAATTCGGTCGAATCGGCCTAATAATCTAAATTGACCATTTTTAAGTACTTCGCCTCTATCATCTAAAGGGTAATTTTTGTCGCGAACGAGCGGTGAGTTTAAAATTAAACGCTGATCGTCCAAAGCCCGTACTTTAATACCCGAAAATGGCTGCCAAAGGCTAACCTTTTCAAGTGAAGTAACTTGTCGATATGCAATACCACCGGTTTCGGTACTACCAAAAACTTGTGTAACTGGTTTATTTAATTGCGTAAACAACGATACAGCATCTTCGTTTAATAGCGGTCCACCTGATGAAAAAATCCATTGTAAATGAGACTTATCATCCACTAAAACATTATCAATACATAACCGTTTTAACTGCGCTGGGCTTGAAACAAACACTACTTTTTTAAATAACTTGAGCTTTGTAGCTATATGTTCTGGGTAATGCAATAGCTCTGTATTTACAACCTTTCCTGCACGTAATGGCCACAATAATCTAAACAATAAGCCGTATATATGCTGATGCGAAACACTCGCTATAAAAATAGGATTATCAATCAGTGCGTAGCTATTAATTAATGTACTTAATTCTTTATTTATTACCTGCCACGTTTTTACAATTGGCTTTGCTTTACCCGACGAGCCCGACGTGTAAAAAACAATTGTGCCTTCTTGAGGCCATTTAATTGTTTCAATAGATACAAAGTGGGGTTGATTGACTAAGGTTCCTATATCTAAAAAATCAGCCTCTAAATGGGCTACTAATTCAGACTCACCAATAAAAAAAGGTGTTTGTTTAAGCAAGGAGTTTAACGTTGCAGGTTGCCCATTAGGCGGCAAAATCACTGTATTTCCGTGTAGTGCCAAAGCAAATAAGTACACGGCAAATTTGTAGGTGTCTGTGGTGTATAAAACAACCGATGATTTAGCATTTAACGTTGATAGCTTTGCTAAAACTTCGTTTATATCACTAACAAACTGACGCTCCGAAATATCATTATCAGTATGATTAAAACATGTTCTTATCGCATTACTTTGAAAAGCATTAAACACCGGCGTTCCTTTTTACTTTTTGTCTGACTAGCCATTCTATAGCAAACAATGTGCCCATAGCTAAGTAAGCAATAAAACCATTATAAAAAGCCCAGGTTTCTAGGCTACTAAAAATACTGGTGTACAGGGCAATACCACCGTTTAATACAAAAAAAACACACCACACTAGCGTTACTTTTTTTGTATAAATTACACCGTTTTCATCAAGTGAGGGCTCAGTAATGCGCGCAAAGGTTTCAATAATAGAAGGCCCTTTATACAAAGAATACGCAAACACAACTAACATAACTAAATTAATGATTACGGGATACAAACGCAGCCCTAAGTCGCTATCCATTATCTTGGAAATCAAAATAGTAATGGCTGCTAAAAATGTAGCGGGCTTTAACCACGGCATTTTATCAAACAAGGCTCTGCTTAACCAAAGTCTAAGCCCGAGTAAAAATAGCAGTAATACTGTAATAATCTGACTATTAAAACGCGTAAGGCCTACGTACACAATAATAGGGTAGCAAGCCAAGCAAATCATAATTAACGTTGTTAAAACTGCTTTTAACATAGTATTAGTTAACTAACTTTTCTATTTCGGTGACTATGTCTTGCACTGTGCGCACAAGCTTAAAGGCATCAGGCTCAATTTTTTTACCTGTGATTTCTCTTAATTTCACAACTAAGTCAACTGCATCAATACTGTCTAAATCAAGATCTTGGTACAGGTTAGCCTCTAAGCTAATATCTTCTGGGTCTATTTCAAATTCGTTTTCTAAAATGCCGTGTAATACATCATAAATTTCAGCAGCGGTTTTCATCTTTCTTCCTACTTTTATATATTAAGAACGTGCTTGTTCAATAAATTTTGCTAAAGAATTAACTGAGGCAAAGTGCGCTTTAGTTTGATCAGAGTTTGCATCTATTTTCACATCAAATTGCTTCTTTATCGCAAGACCAAGCTCTAATGCATCTATGCTGTCTAGTCCTAGGCCATCTACAAATAAAGCGTCATCATCTTGTATGTCAGCAGTGGTCATGTCTTCAAGGTCAAGGCTTGAGATAATCAGTTGTTTTATTTGTTCTTTTAATTCGCTCATATATTTTTTAGCTCTTGTGTAAAATAATGTTGTAAATCTTTAGTCAATTGGCGTGATTGCATCGCAGGCATATCGCTGTCGTACGTTGCACAATTAAACTGCTGGCTCGCAAGCCCCATTGTAAAATGCGCCTGATATGGCGCGACTTTATACCAAGGTGTGCCTTTGGTTAAAGTGTTTGGCTTCATTTTAATTAAAAAAGTAGTAATGGGCGCATGACATCTAATTGCAATATTTGCAGCGCCTCGTTTAAACTTTAATGTTTTGTGAGGCTCTGTCCGTGTCCCTTCAGGAAATACAATTAAGTTATTACCCTTTTGCAAACTGCGCTCGCATTCTCGTAATAGCTCCTGCGGATCGTCATTACTTATATAGCCGGTGCTTTTAATAACGCCGCGCATAAAAGGATTTTTAAATAAATGCGCCTTTACTACGCAATCTGCATTTTTTACTACCGAAATTAAAACAACAACATCAATTAAAGAAGGATGATTTGCTAATATCAGTTGCCCTTTTAAGCCTTCAATTTTTGCTTTATCGTTGACATGAAATCGAATAACGCCCGTTACATGCATTAAACTAACAAACCATTTGAAGCTGTAATGTACTGTTTTTCGAGCCTTAATCTTTTGTTTAACTGAGTCACTTTGAAATAGGCGCTGAGCAGGAAAAACAATAAAGGCTAATACTAAACCACCAACCCCAAAAACTGAAAAGCAAAATGCAGTAGCAATAATCCGCCAAATCAACCCACATAACCTTTGTACATTTTTAAGCATGGTATGTAAGCTGCCAATCGTGCTCAAGCGTGTTATGAACAAGTAATATATTGCTTCGCTCATACAAAGCTTTAGCGCATTGAATACTCATTGGTAAGTCGCTTTTTTCCATGCCCGTATTAAATACTTTGTTTAAACTAAAATGGGGTTCGCCTTTTTGCGGCGCTCTTATTATTAAACCAATAGAGTGTGCTATTTGCTGTTCATCGGCGTACTGAGCGTAAATATCGGGGAGAGTCTCGTCGGTATGAACTATTAACATGTGTTGCTGATCGTTATCAGCAAGTCTTACAAAGCCATCTACGAGTGCATGAATAAAGCTTTCGGCTCCTGCAGCTATAGCATTTGTAGCACTTGTATTACCCTGTATTATCCCAAAAAGTCCCGATGCGGCATTATGCACACTTAACCCAAAACCAGTGGGCGACAGTGGCTGATCATTTACTACATCAATAAGTAAGTTAGACGTTTTGTGAAAATCACCGTGGCGAGAAGAAAAAACACTCGGTAAATTAACATAGTTACCTTGAGTGCTTACTTGATGAGCACTAAAGAGTGCCATTTTAATAAAGGAAGTCATTCGGCGTCGCTGCATAGCAGGCACCCAACTAAGATTTAATACGGAGGAATCAAACCAATTACTCTCTTTTATTTGTCGCTGTTCGGGCTTTATCCATATAGCGAGTTCTTCAACAACAAATTTCACAGCTCTGCATATTTTATAAGATATAAGGGAGGGAATTTTACCGATTTTAGCAATAGAAGTAAATAATCATTAACAAAAAGCACTGAACTAACACTTTGTTCAGTGCTTGCTCATATTGCTAGGAAAGGAGGGCTATATCGTCCTGCTTTATACACTTAGCTGTGCCGCCAACAACATCGTTGTTATTTAACTCATTAATTAATACTTCGCCTTGAGCTTGCTGCTCATCACTAAGCGGTAAATACGGTAATCTAAATACTGGGTTTACAGCGCCAGTCATCATCAATGCGGTATTAATAGCAATCGGGTTTGGTTCACAGAACAACCAGTTCATCAATGGTTGTAACGACGCATTTAGCTCGCTACTTGGCGTATCCATTAACTGACGGAACAAACCAGGTATAAGGTTAGAAGTAACCGAAATAACACCGTGCGCTTTATGTGTGTGGCGCGCATCGTGACTTTCGTCATCGTTACCCGACCAACATGCAATACCTTGTTGTTCATAATGGGCAATACGTTCATTACCGCCACACTCTTTTACACCAATAAAATATTCATGTTTAGCGAGTGGCTCAATAATATCAGGTGTTAGGTCTTGACCTGTTCGCCCTGCTACGTTGTAAATAAAGGCAGGTCCAATATCAAGTACGCGCTTAAAGTGCTCTTTAACACCCGCAATAGACGTACGTCCGTAATATGGATTAATTTGCAGTGCTGCATCCATACCGCTGGCAAAGCCATATTTAGTTGCTTTAATCGCTTCACGGGTGTTGTTACTACCGGTATTACCGACAATAACCAGTTTGTCACCATGCTTGTTTGCACTGTGCGCTATAAGCATTAAATGCTCTTCCCAGTTCATTAACTGGCCTTCGCCTGTTGTGCCACCAACTACAATGCCGTCAACGCCTGCTGCAATTTGTATTTCTACGAGTTCATCGTACTTTGCTAGGTCTATTTCACCGTTTGCTAAGTATGGCGTTTTAATAGCTGTAATAAGGCTTGCTTGTTTAATTTGGTCTAGGGTGCGCATAAAAAATCATTATTTATAAAACTTGCGCTATTTGTAACATAATTGCCGGTACTTTTGGAGGTGTAAGCCTACATTTAATTATAAAATTTCTTGTGTTATTAAGTTTGGTAATACAAAATGAACAGCTGTATATATGAACAGTATTTTATTTTTAACGATACCAGAGGCTTTATGCGTTTATCTGACTACTTAGCAACTCATTTTTATAACACCGATGAACTGTGCCAAGCATTAAATATAGATGCAGATACACTTTTAGCTTGGCAAGAGCGAAGTGTTTTCCCAAAACCAAGTTACTGTATTAAAAGTCAACTCAGCTGCAGCTCATATTCAGGTTTGTATGAATGCGAAGAGTATGACGACTATTACCCACGCGGCTGTGTTAATTGGGGTCAAGGTCTTTTAAAACAAAAAATAGAATCATCAAGCCATGCTTTTAATTATTTTGCACAGCAATATACTGCAAGCCTAACTAAACTCGCTCAGCAAGGATTTACGTTTAGCGAAGAGCTATTTGGCTGCGAAATAGACGAGCACTTGCAGCAAATTTGGCAACAGTTTTTATGCAGTAAGTACGGCGTGCTTACTCAAAATGGATTAATAGACGAAATAGTCTCGGTAGATATTGGCAGGCTATTAGTTGACGACATTACAGAACTGCGCAGTAAAGCGAGCTTAAACCAAGAAGAAAGAGCGCTACTGCACCCCGCCATGAAGCTTTTAAACAAAGCATTAGGGCATGGCGCCGATCATGAAAAACAACACACATTACGCACCCGCTATATAGATGCACTTATTTTAAAATACGATTTATCTATAAAATAGTTTTGCATTAGTTTGATTATTTATCATTTTAGGATTATTTTACGAAAAACAAGATCTGTTAACTTAATTGTTACGTAAAACATGATTTAAAGGCACTGACTCAATGACAATCAAAACAAAAATAAGTGTAATTTCTGCTGTAATCACTATCCTGTCTTTTAATACGCTAGCTAAAGCTAACAACGAAATAGCAAATGACGACATAATAAAAATGCAGCGTGCAGCACTTGCTAAAAACACTGCGAATAAAGGCTTTGGCCCACAATCTCCACGCAATATTGATAATTATAAAGGCGAAAACACCGTAGTTTTCTCTCATGCCCCAACTTCATCAAATATGAACTTATGTAATATACACTTTCATAAAAATGCTGAACATGCCGGTGGTGAGTTTAGTAAATATGCCGGAAATGGTAATGGAAAAGGCTTTAAAAGTGGCTACTTATATTCAGGCTCTTTAACTAAAAGTGAAAGTAAACCAGCAAAAATTGAAATTTGTCCAAGCGATCACGGCGCGCTTTTAGTTGGCGATACCATTGAGGTTCATAACGTTCATACGTCAGCAATTGTAAAACCAGGCCCTACCTTGGGTAGCTGTTTAAGTGATTCGATTAAAAATCCGCAACTACGTGTTGAAGCTCAAGTATATGTATTAGTAAACGATGCTAACGCACTTGATTTTGCTGAAATAAGCACCGTGTCATCTGTTAATGGTTACTATCAAGCTATTGCTACACCTACAAATACGGGTAAACCGGTTGTTTATAGCGGTTCAACTACTGGTCCTAGTTACAATGAGACAGGCTCTCCTTTTCAAGTAACATGGTCAGTTAAACCAAAAGTAGCAAAGGTTGATATAAACAGTGTTGGCAAATGGTGTGAAAGTAACACCTTTGATGAAGATCATGCTCACGGCGTACGAAATCTCGTAATAAATCCTGCATTACTCTCTAAAATCAATAATTAAAATTTAGCCAAATAAAAAACAACCCGCTAATTAGTGGGTTGTTTTATTATGACCGTTAAAATGAGTATTACGCTTAATGGGATAAAAATGTCACATTAAATGTATCTAAATCTTCATATGTAATACATGTTTGCTGATTGGTATTAAGCTCAACAACACCACAATAAGAGCCTGTTATAAACACTTGCCCAGTTTTTAAATTAATTCCCTTTGCTGATAAGTAATTAACCGCCCAATAAAGTGGAAGCTGCGCAAGTTCTGCAGGATGCACACCTGCCAAGTTTAACTCCAGCTCAGTTTGCTTAACGTTAATATTTACAGTATTTGCGTTATACGCTTTGGCTTTATCTATTTGTGGGCCTAAATACACGCCTTGATTAGATAGGCCATCAGCCAGCTTTTCAATGTGAGTGCTTGGAGTGTCTTCATCAAACCTTTTTTGAATAAGCTCAAGTGCTAAATGGGCGCTGGCAAATGCAGTATCTACGTCTTCATTTGTATAGGTTTTATTACTTGGTAAATCGCTTTGTAAAATAAATGCAATTTCTGGTTCTATCAGCGCTTTGTTATTTGTTGTATACAGTGGGCAATTTTCAGCTTGTTTTATAGGTGCATGTAAAAGAGGCGCTAATATAATTGAGCCATCATCTAAAGGCAGCATACACTTCCAGCCATATACAGTTTGATCATTTAAATAAATCATCAACTTTTGTACTTCTACTGCATCGTCAGTCGTGTCTAGTACTAACTCTTTAGGAAAGTTTGAACACGCTGGATTTTCTTCTCTTTGTGCTAATAAGTGAGTAGCAATTAGTTTTAGCTGTATTGAGTTGTTCACATAAATCTCTTTAAAATACGTTACTGGTTAAGCAGTAAATAGGAAGGATTACATTATTAATTTAGGCATTAGAACATAATGTTAAATGCCTATAATTGGAATTATATTTGAAACAAAGCGCGGTAATTATTTAAGTATCAATAGATTTAAGCGATCGTAAAAATAGTCCTAAGCCGCCAAACGCTAAAATTATAATAACAATCAAATCAAACGATGTCATAGTTCGCATACTAAATCGAACACTCGATATAACGCCAAATATGAGTGCGGTTAACGAACCTAGAGATAGCACCCAGCCTAAAATATTTTTAGAATTGTAAAAAATCAAACCCACACCAAAAATAAATGGGATCATAACCATGCCGCCTGTAACGCCAAAGCCACCTAAAGCATTAACACTATAAATGCGAGAACTTAGTCCAAAATTAGAGATCACCGAAATTGCGTTTAGCAGCATATAAAAGCCACCGCACATCATAATTAAACCAATAAAAAAATGCCCAATACCACCAGAGCTTCCACCAGCGCCTTTCATTATTAATTATTCCTTTTATATTTTTAGCTTAATTGTTTTAAATGGTAATTGCTCGACTATTAACATTGACCGCAGCCTACATAATCAATCTGTGCACCCGCGAAAACACTTATCGCGTAATTACATGCCAAATAACATAAAACCAAGATAAAAAACCGTGCAAAATAGCCCATAACACAGACTCATTAGCACTCCATGAAATAGCAATTGCTAAGGCCGTACCGAAGGATACTCCGTATTTTACTATCTCATTTCTTGAGTTTCTCATTAATTACATTCCTAATTTTTAACTTATACCAATCTGCTTATATATGGGGTCTATTTAACGTTAAGAAAATTACGCTAGAACTAGGCAAAAATTTTTATATCTAGTTGTTCTAAATAAAAAATTTTTAACGACGTTATAGTGCAATTTAATTCGTTAAGTTGATCAAAGATTTATGCAGGCTGGTATTGTTAACTACCTGATTTGCTTACTAAAACCGAAAGCCCTTTACCATCAATGTTGATACTTGCTTCTTTGCCTAGCTCAACAACTAAAGAGGGAGCCATGTGTTTTCCACCTAGCTTCAGGTCAGTTGCTAAACTAACAGTAGAATCATCAATTGGCGTTACTATAAGAGCAAAACTATACGAACTATCAACTGAAACTGATGCCTCTTCATTTGAGTTTACAACTAAAGTAGGTGAGCCAATTAGGTTTTTATTATCATAAAATTTGGCGTTCACTACAAAACTATCATTTGCTTGTGCAAATGAAACAAAGCCTAACAACACTATAATTGCGATTAATTTTTTCATTATTATTTCCATATAAATTGATACAGCTTAAAGCTATTAAGGCTTTATTGGCTATGATTTTTCAGCTAGCAATTCACCAGCTAATGATTAAAAAAACTTATGTTTTAGCTCTGATGACATAACCAACGCCCAGTGGACTAACATAGAACAACACTCCAAATACACTAATATCAATGAGTAGCTTTAGAATGTCAAAAGTATCTGTAAACACAAGATACTCAAAAGCAAATAAGTGAAATATAACTTTGATCCGAAATATGCAGTTAATAAAGGAATTACAAAAATAAGAATAGATTGATTAGATTTATTAATTTCCATACCCATGTCTCCATTATTAGTTTAATTAACTCAGCTGTAAAATAGGTGAATACTGAAGGACGAAAATTGCCAGCGGCTAACCTCCCTTCTCGCCTTAATTACTTATACGGTGCTACCTTGAATTCTCTGCTTTGTAATTCATGGTAGTTATTTATCTTTGCAACTGCATTTTTGACTTGATCAAAAGTTGCACTTTTACAGAAGTATAGAACATATCCTCCCGTAATATCTTTATTAGAACTGAATTCATATTCAAGACCGAACTTTTCACACAATACGTCTTCAATATAATCCTTGTGATCGTAATCAATTAATTCAATTGATGCTCCCCATTCAACGTGTTCTTTAACTTCAATTTTTGACAAGATATATCTGAATTCATCAAACATGTCACGTATACCTTACGTCTCATAATAGAAAGTGGTTAGTTAAAATATGCAGAAGTAAGGAGCCTATTAACAACTACCAGGCTTATAGTTAAATTACTACCTAAGATTTACCCTACTCTAATTCCCATCGTCATAGGTGGATAAACATGTCTGATAACAAAATTTTTTCCATCATTAAAAGTTAGTGTAAATTGATTTACTGCGTCTTCGCCTAAATGATCGCTTTCAACAATGTCGCATATTCGGCTCGGCAGTTTTGAAATATTAAAAGGGTACAATAATTCAATTCTTTCTACAGGTTCTATACTCAATCCTAAACTTGGGTAATAACCAATAGCGTCAACTTCACACGGTTTAATTAAATAAGTTTTGCCATCTTCAAATTCTAAGGTTATTTCATAGCAAATCAAAAAACCTTCATTACTCTTATCTTGCCATGCCTGGTGAACTTTTTCGTGAATATGACTTGATGAAACAGCTATAAGAACTTTTCCTTTCAAACTATTCAAGTCGAACATATATGCTTAATGCCTTAAATTACATCTTTCTATATTTACACCAGAGTACTTTAATGTAAACAACAAATTAAATGTGTTCTTTATTTGGGTGGGTTGTTATACCAAAACGACTTTTAATAAAGATTTAAACCTCTTTTGATTTCGTCGCCTACACATTAACAAAAAAGAGTCCTGATAGGTTTCATTGATATTGGGGAAGTTGAGTATTTAAGTAGGTTGGAGTGTAAGAATAAAAGGTGATGTAAGTTGACAGCACCTGTTTGGGTATTTACTTTACAATATGTAATTTAGCTAAGTATTTTAATACATACAATAATAGGCACTATAAAAAGAATTTAACCAATTGATTTATATACATCAATACTACTATTGGTCAAAAGCCCAGTAACTTGCGTACCAAACGCTTTAAAGTGTGGCTCGTTTTTATGCGCTTCAAAGTGCTCATCAGACGCCCATTGTTCGCTAACTACATAGTCTGTATGTTCATCATCACTTTTTACCGATAATTCATAACGTAAGCACCCTACTTCTTGGCGCGATGACTTTTGTAAGTTTTCAAGTGCTGTAAGCATGACATCTGCATCAATATTCTTGCACGACAGTGCAGCTATAACCGTTAACATGTGTATTCCTTTTTAAAAGTTAAGGTGTAGATAATCTACACCTTAGAATATTTAGTTTAACTTTGCGTTTGAGGTAAGTTTACTGATCCCACTGCGGCGCAAATTCTGGTGTTGCTTGGCGGTCGCCGCAATCAAGACCATCAATACGGGCTATGTCTTCATCATCTAATTTAACGTGGTCGTTAAAGTTATCTTCTAAGTTTTTACGCTTAGTTGATGATGGAATTGTCGTCATGCCATTAGCGTTTACCCATGCTAGAACAACTTGTGCTGGACTTGCATCGTGCTTTTTAGCAATGTCGATAATGGTTTGATCTTTAAGTACTTTACCTACTACAAATGGCATATACGCCGTTACGTGTATATCGTGCTGAGCACAGAATGCACGCAATTTAGTATTAGTTAAGTACGGGTGAACCTCAACCTGATTGGTAAATATTTCACGCGAGTCGAGCGTTTGCTGAGCCAAGTTTAAATTTGCAATGGTGAAGTTTGATACACCAATGTGTTTAGTTAAACCAAGCTGCTTAGCTTTTAGTAATTCAGTAAGGTATTCACTCATTGGCTCGTCGTTAGCAGGCGATGGCCAATGAATTAACAGTAAGTCGACCGAATCAACTTGTAGCTTTTCAAGTGACTTTTTAACGCTTGGGATAAAGTCACTTTTATTTAATTTGTTATTCCACACTTTGGTAGTTAAGAATATTTCACTGCGCGGAATATTACTATCTTTTATGGCTTGGCCTACTTGCTCTTCGTTGCCATAAATTTGTGCGGTATCAATATGGCGAAACCCAACTTCGAGCGCCATTTTTACTGAGTTATAGGCAGTGTCGCCCTCTAAGCGGAATGTTCCCATACCGAGTTCTGGCATTTCTATTACACGTTTTGTCATGGTTTATCCTTATAAAATAATCGGTTTTGAAATACAAACTTCACTGAAGTTTTACGAAATACACCTTTTACTTCTCATTTTGACTGTCACTTAACAATTAATGACATCATAACAAGTATGAGGTCATTAATTTTAGTTTCAAGGTTAACAGCTAAGACTTTATGCTTGCTGAATCTCGAATTTATCTTGTAGGTTATGGTAACGAAGGGCTAAATATTTTATACAGGAGAAGAAGCAACTAAGCTTTAAAACATGCGCCAGACGGTAAGTTACGTATAAATGCAGTAGCTCTTTTATGCTGCATCATCTTACTTTTTTAATTGGCAATTTTGCTAAGCAATACCTGCATAAAACGCTTGATATAACTTCTCACTACAGCATTATTGGTTTACTTGAGCACACAACCGATTAGACAAACTCTATTAGTAATTTAAAAGATTTAAAATTGGCGTTCGTAAACTGGCTATTCACCCAAGTAGATGACTTATTAAATCACACGTAAATACGCAACTAATGATGAATCAGTGTTTTATTCTCCAAATAATCAAAGCCATGTATTATAAAAAATAGTGCGGTATCATCGCGAATTGTGGCTTTTTTAGATTTCATAAAGCCTAGGCCTAGTTTATAAGTTCTGTATATTAATATTGATATGCTTATTAAACGTTTTAACCGATTTTTTGACGCTTTTTAATAATCAAAAAGTATAAATAATAAAAGTAGTAATTAAAGGTATTAATCAAAATGGATTCTTTAACGCAGATAGCATTAGGTAGTGCTGTAGGTTATGCGGTATTAGGCAATAAAATAGGTCGAAAAGCCGTTTTGTGGGGTGCCATTTTAGGCACACTTCCTGATTTAGATGTATTTTTGCCTTATGGCGGCTCTGTAGAAGCGTTTACTTATCACCGTGGCTTTAGCCATTCGTTATTAATACATTTATTAATTAGCCCGCTCATTGTATGGCTAATATTAAAAGTACACGCGGGAATGCAAATTTATAAAGTGCGCTGGTTTTGGCTAGTATTTTTAAGTTTATCTACACATGCCCTATTAGACAGCCTAACGGTATACGGTACACAACTACTCTGGCCTTTTACTGAGTACCCCTTTGCGGTTTCTAGTGTGTTTATTATTGACCCCGCTTACACGCTTCCTTTATTAATTGGCGTAATATGTACGCTAATACCCAAAATAAAAGCAGCAACGGCTTATCGTATAAATGCAGTGACCTTAGTTTTAAGTAGTCTATATTTATTTTGCGCTTTAATTTTAAAAGTAAATATTGATGACAAAGTAAAAACGGCTCTCAACAACAGACAAATACCAGTCAATGCGTATGTTAGTACGCCTGCTCCGCTAACCACTTTGCTGTGGCGTATTGTTGTGATGTCTGACGGACAATACTACGAAGGTTATGCATCAGTATTTGACGCGCCCAGCGATATTACATTAACGGCTTATCAAACAACGCCTTCACTGTTAAATAATATTAGCGATGAATGGGCTATAAAACGCTTGCAGTGGTTTACTAAAGGGTTTTATTCGGTGCGCCAACAGCAAAGCAATATTGTACTTTCTGATTTACGTATGGGCATGGAGTGCAACTATGTGTTTAATTTTGTAGTGGGTCAAAAAAATGATTCAAAAGTGAGCATTGGTAACTTTGAAAAAATAAGTCAAAGACCAAACTTAAACAATCTTCATAAAATATGGAACAGGGTTTGGCAACCAAATGTGTCTTTAGCATCACCCGCGGCAAAAAATGACTGCAATAGCGAATAACGGCATATTATAAGATTCATACTAGCATGAGGAAGTTAAGTGAAGTTCAAGCAGCAATTAAACTAAATAGTTCACTAAAGTGATTGCTGCTTTTTTTGCTGATACATTGCAACATCAGCATCTTGAATCATATCCTCAACTGATTTACCTGTATCGTGTTTAAAGTGTGTTACTCCTACACTGTAATCAATTTTGTATGGCTTGTTTAAGGTATTATTAGCATGCTCTATTGCATCCGCAAACCTTTGTAAAACAAACTCTGCTTTTGTCTCGTCTGAATCGCTTAACATCGCAACAAATTCATCTCCGCCAAGTCGACCTATTACTTCACAATCACGAAATGAACTAAGCATAATTTGTGCAAATTTATTTAATACAAAATCGCCTTCGTGGTGTCCATAAATATCATTAATTTGTTTAAACTTATTGAGATCAAACAAAATAAACGACATTGATACTTTGTTTCGCCTACATACATTTAGCGTATGTTCGGCAAGGTTTAAAAAGCCACGTCGATTAGAGATTCTTGTTAACTCATCAATTGTGGCTAGTTGAATTGATTGAATTTCTCGCTCGACTAACGTGCCTAAATCTCTTAGTAATTGTTTTTCTTCATCATTGAGTTGTCTAGGTTTATTATCGGCAAGGCACAAAGTGCCTATAATGACTCCTTCCCTTAATTTTAAAGGAAAGCCTGCATAAAAGCGTACTTTAGGATCGCCTGTAACAAAGGGGTTATCAAAAAACCTTTCGTCTTGAGCTGTATCTGGGATTATTAATAACTCGTCTTGATTTATGGTGTGGCCACAAAATGAGGTTTCGCGAGGAAGCTCAGGCGCATCAAGCCCCTGCCTTGATTTAAACCACTGGCGGTCTTCGTCAATCAAAGTAACCAATGAAATAGAAACATTAAACATACGCTTGGCAATACGAGTAACACGATCAAAGCGCTCTTCATGAGACGTATCTAGAATTTTTAATGCTCTAAGCGCGTGTAATCGCTCAGCTTCGTTATTTGGAATCTCAGGTTTAATCATTAAAGCTCTATTAATTTTAAATGTTTTATAAATTACGAAACTGGAGCGAATATTTTCGAGTATATAATCCGATAAACTTATTTAAACTATAAACAGTCTGCCTATTCAAACTAGAACATTACCTAAAAATAGCAATAAATAAATATTTATAAATATCAGTAAGTCGTGCCTAAATAAAGATAAGATTCAATCCGCAAAAAATTATGATTTAAACAGGTGGGAGTAGTGGTTGATACAACATAGCTACTCTTTAATGAAAAAGTAGTAGTGGCTATTTAGTTTTATTTAAATAACCACTGGATTTGGCATACTTACAAAAATAAACACTTTAATTTTGGTGCTCATATTGTCCACGGTAAACTTCAAATACTTTTAAAACAGTATGTTGCTCTTTAGTTAGGTTATCAAACCAATCATCAAACAGCTCATCATCTTCTTGCTCGCTTAGTGCCATATACCTTGCTAGTAACTCTACAATATCATTGTGGTTGCAGGTTAAAGGATTTACTTGTTGCGCCAAGGTACTGTGGTCGCGCTCTCTTAGGGTTTCCATCACCCCTTGATCAATTTGTTCTTGTTGTTGTGTTGCGTCACTCATACATAACCTCTGTAATAACTTTATAACCGTATTTGTTAACGTTTTAACTCTTAAATATAGTTATAACAGCCTAAACGCCAATAGCCAGCATTTTTGATTCAAGTGCTTATTTTTTGATTTGTTTGCGCAAATAGCCAGCAATTACGGCCTTTTTGAGGAACATTTAAATAATTTGCAATGGGAGAATAAATACGTTAAATTTAAATGATATATTATCACATATCATTTATTGAGGCGCATTATGAAACCAAATATTCATCCTGATTACCACGTGGTTGCTTTTCACGATACCGCTGCCGATTCTTACTTTATTATTGGCTCAACCATAAAAACGAGCCGCACAATAGAAATAGACGGTAATACATATCCATACGTACCTATTGATGTATCAAGTGACTCGCACCCATTTTATACAGGCAAGCAAAAAACAACCGCTACAGATGGCCGCGTTGCGCAGTTTAATCGTCGTTTTAAAAGTTTATCGACTGTTAAAAAGGAAAAGGTATGAAAGTATTAAGCTCTCTAAAAAGTGCCAAGCAACGTCCGGGGTGTCAAATTGTAAAACGCAAAGGCCGCGTATTTGTAATTTGTAAAAACAACCCACGCTTTAAAGCAGTACAAGGACTGAAAAAGAAATAAGTTAAACGGGGATGCTCAACATATAATTAGGTAGCTTGCTTAAGCTACCTAATTTAGGGGGACTATTTTACCACTACTGAAAACTCTGGTACTGCCTGAATTACTTTTTTTACCGTACAGGTATTAACGGCTGCAATAAGCGCCTTTTTATATTTATCAGGGAAGCCTTCTGGTAAGTTAATCTCAATTGAAAATAGCTTTTTACCGTTGTCATCTACATTTTCGTTATTTTGAGTAAGCGTCATACCTTGCGTTGAAATATCACGCTGCTCGCAAAACTTACGCGCATAAAAACCTGCACATAAAACCATACTTACTAAAAAATAATCAAACGGTTCTGGATACTCTGCATTGCCACCAGCGTTTACGCTTTGATCGCTTATTACTTCTAGGTCGCCAAATTTAGCGCTTTGCTTTTGGCCTTCTAACATTGAAACTGAAATTTCCATTGTGTTTCCTTATATTTATTGCTGCAGATACCTTTAACGCAATTAGCTTAAAAGTAGCTACTAAAGATACATATAGTTTAGGTTTATGCACCGAACAGTAATTCAAAGAACCCTGGAGGCTCGTGTAACTCATGATATTTTTTACGTAAATTATCTATATTTTTCAGTGGTTCTTTTGCCGCACTTAGCCCCTGCTCGTTTGCTGCTTTTTTTGCAAGTTCAGCTTGAGCAATCACTTTATCAAGGCCCTGCAATGACTGCTCATGTTTTTTGTAAAACTTACCTGTTTTACTCACTTTAACCAGCTTTATAAATTCATCAATCGCAGTATTAAATTCACTAAGTTGAGTTGCCTGCACCGCTTGTTTATATGCAAGGCCCGTGTTTTTCATATTTACTTCAAGATCGACTTCTTGCTGCGCAAAAGACATTGAACTAAACGCAAAGGTAAAAATAATAACTAAATACTTCATGGTCAAACCTATTAATTAAAAACACCTAAATTGTATCAAGTTTACGTAGCAAAGTAACTTTACGAGCTGTTATGAGCACTTTGAGCTGTAAAGGGGGTTTACAAATTAATCATTTTAAAGCCGCAATAGTGAAAAATATTCAAATAACGATTTTTTTGAATAAAAAACACCTAATAAAAATCACTTTAAAAGAGTAATAACACACATAACCTTTACAAATAAGTACATATAACACTCGCTGACAACTTCATATAAATAAAAATTTATATATGAACAATTATAAACTGCAAAAAATTGACTTAAAAAACAACTGAAAATTTAACAAATAAAAACCAATGTTAATAACTAAAATATATAAGAAAAACTAAATGTAAAAACACCTCAGTAAATCATTTAAAGGGCCTTTGTAATTAATACCAAAAAACACAATAAAAGTTCTTCAGGTTATTTCAAGTTGCTTATTTTACAGTGAGTTAGCTCCTTTTAATAAAATAATCAGCATGCAATAATCGCCGCCCTCATAAAAAAAGTTATAGGGCTTTATCCAAATACAAACTGCATTTGGATAAAACTACATTGTATTTAATTACTATAAAATGTTCTCTGGGAATCAAATGAAACGTCATAATTTACTTTCTACTAGCATTAAATGTGCATTAATTACTGCTGCTGCAACAGCAAGTAATTCTGTGCTTGCACAAGATGAGCAAGCAACAAAAATTGAACGTGTTGAAGTAACGGGTTCACGTATTTTACGTGAAGGTGCGATTGCGCCTGCACCGGTTACAGTTATCAGTGGCGAGCAGCTAATGAACACTGGCGCTGTAAACATTGGTGAAGCGCTAAATAACTTACCTGCACTTGGCAATACATATTCTATGGCTAACTCAGGCCGTTTTATTGGTACTGCGGGTTTAAATATTCTTGATTTACGTAACATGGGTACAGATCGTACTTTGGTACTTGTAAATGGCAAGCGTCATGTATCAAGCTCTGCAGGTTCTCAATCTGTAGATACCAACACTATTCCAAGTGTATGGGTTGAACGTGTAGAGATAATTACTGGTGGTGCATCTGCTGTATACGGTGCTGATGCGGTAACAGGTGTTGTTAACTTTATATTAAAAGACAACATTGAAGGCATGGATTTTAGCGTTACACGTGGTTTTGCCGATCTAAACAGCTACAACAACGAAAAAGCAACCTTCTCGTACGGCTCTAATTTTGATAACGACCGTGGTAATGCAGCTTTTGCTATAGAGTACTCAGGCCAAGATTCATTAAATGCGCTTGATCACCCTTGGACTAGCACATCTTTTAGAAGCTTACATAATCAAGCACAAACTGATAGCAATAAAGATAGTAGTGCTTTTCCGGATGACATTTTAACGCCGAACGCCGGTCTTTATGCTATTAATAACGCGGGTGTTTACGCACTTGAAAATACTTTATTTACCAATAGCTTTAACCCTGATGGCAGTGCGCGTGACTTATACATAGGCGATAACGTTGATGGCACAGCATGCGCTAACTGTGACTTTTTTAACTTAGGCCAGTTTGAAGAGATTCAGCCTGAGTTTGAACGTTACAACGTAAATTTTAAAGTTAACTACGATGTTACCGACGACTTAAACGTTTACTTTGATGCTAAATATGTAAATAGCCAAGGCGAAAGCATTGGCCAACCAGCATATTTCTACCGCGACGATGAAAACAGCATTAGAATTGACAACCCTTACCTAGACCCAGCCATCAAAGCGCGCATGGAAGACCAAGGTGTTGATTCGATAATGGTTAACCGCATGATGAGTGACCTCGGCCGTCGTATAGAAAACAACACCCGTGAAACAACACGTTTTGTTACCGGCTTAAAAGGCACTGTATTTGATGATTGGGAATTAGATACCTCTATAGTATACGGCCAAACTGATCTAGAGCGTGAAAACGGCGCTAACATGATTTTAGCTAATTACTTTAATGCGCTTGATGCCTTTGAAGATACAAATGGTAATGTTGTTTGTCGTAGTGCAGCAGCCCAAGCTGATGGCTGTGTGCCTGTAAATATTATGGGGTTTGGTGCGCCATCTCAACAAGCCATTGATTACATTAATACGGTATCTGTTGGCACTTCAACTATTAAGCAAACAGTTATTTCTGGCTCACTTGCTAATGGTGCTATTTTTGAATTACCAGCGGGCTATGTAGGTGTTGCATTTGGTGCTGAGTACCGTAAAGAAGAAAGCGAAACTAAAGAGCCTGATAACGCAGAAGGTACGTTTTTCAACGCACTGGGCGAAGATAAGGGCTCGTTTAATGTTCGCGAAGTATTCTTTGAAGCGTCTATGCCAATTTTAACTGACTTACCGCTTATCCAAGATTTAGTATTTGATACAGCAGTACGCCATGCTGATTACAGCACTATTGGTGATGCCACAAGCTGGAAACTAGGCCTTGATTGGACTGTAAATGATGAGCTACGCGTGCGTGTAACACAATCTGCAGCGCTTCGAGCTCCTAATATTAGTGAAGTATTTGGTGCACCGAGCCAAACTTTTTATGGTGTTGACGACCCATGTCGCGCCGAAAACCTAGGTGATTTATCAAACGGAGCAACTCGCACAGCTAACTGCGCTGCATTGGGTGTAGCACAGGATTTTAACTCAGATTACGATTCTGCTTCATTAGATGGTTTAACCAGCGGTAACCGTGATGTAAAAGGTGAAGAATCGACAAGTACAACTGTCGGTATTGTTTACCAACCAGAGTTTTTAGAAAATGCGTTACTTACTATTGATTACTGGGAAATTGAACTTGAAGATGCAATTGACACAATTGACGCGCAAGACATTCTTGATCGCTGTGTAGATAGCAAAACAGGTATTAATAACCAATACTGTAATTTAATTACTCGCGATGCAAGCGGCCAGATTTCACTTATTCAAAACTCAGTGCTAAACGTTGCAGGGCAAAAAGCATCTGGGGTAGACTTTGAACTAGGTTACGATTTTGACGCGCTTGAAGGCAGTTTTAAAACCCGCTTAATTGGTACTTACTTAATTGAACGTAAAGACTACCCATTCCAAGACGATCCTAGCTCGTATATCGAGTATGCAGGTACGACCGGTGAAGCTAAATGGCAAACTAACCTGTCAGTAAGCTATGTTATGGATAACTTTTTCTCAACAGTTGAAACACGCTTTTTAAGTGAAGTAGAGCTATACACTAATGTTGAACTTGATAGCAACCCTAACCCAAGTAATCAAATGTCTTACGGTAAATACTTTATTACCGATATGACAGTCGGTTATAACTTCGATAGCGGTTTAGGCGTTAAAGTAGGTGTTGATAACGTATTTAACCGTAAACTTCCGTACGGTTCACGTGGTACAAGCGCGGGTAGCGCAAGTTACGATAACATTGGCCGTTTTGGCTACATTAACTTAAGCTACAGCTTATAATTAGTAACAACGTTATTGATTAAATTAAAGGCTCGCACTGCGAGCCTTTTTATATCAATCCTCTTAATTAAGTGATCAATTTTGAGGATTGGTATTATTGCGCCTTATTTAATATTACTCAGCCACACGCTTTGGTATGGTTCTAGCTCTATTGTTAATTGGCTTTCTTCAATCGTTTTATCTGCCACCAAATCAAACCACTTTTGGGTGTTAATTAAGTTTAAGTCGGCCAATGTGAGCGTTTGTGGTTTATCGCTAATGTTATAAACACAAAATATGCTTTGGCGACGGTCTATACTTTGTCTCCAAAAACCAAACAACCCACCCGCTAAATGCAAAGTAAATTGCGTTGCGTTAGGATGAAAAGCCCCCTGCTTTTTACGTACTGCCAATAAGCCTTTTATGCCATTAAACACTTTATGATGATGACTATACTTTTCACCAATTGCCGCCAGTAACTTTGACTCTTGCCAACGATGGCGATTTATAGCACGGTTATGCTGTGAATTTTCAAAACGTTCGTAATCGTTAGTTGTACCCAACAAACTGTGAATATAAAGCCCTGGGATACCTTCAAGCGCAAACATAATTGCGTGAGCACACATAAATCGCTCAAGGCCAAACTTGTCGGGGCCATTATGCGTACCTTGCATTGCATCAAATAACGCAATATTTAGCTCGTATGGTGTATGTGTGCCATCGTTACTGGTACGCATAGATACACGACCACCAAACTGCATGGTTGTACTTACTAATGACGCCACTTCGCTAGGTTGTAGTAAACCTTCAATTGGTCTGAGCCCTATTCCATCGTGCGAGGCTATAAAGTTAAAGTATGCCGTACCATTTTGCGCAGGCGGCATACTCATCATCCAATGTTTGAGCGCTGCACTATCACCACTTAATAATGTATGTAGCAACAATGGCGGCAAGGCAAAGTTATAAATACTGTGCGCTTCATTAGCGTTACCAAAGTACGATAAGTTCTCTTGGTTTGGAATATTAGTTTCGGTAATAATAACTACGCTTGGCTCTGTGTGCTCAATAAGTGTTCGCATTAGCCTTACTGCTTCATGTGTTTGCGGTAAGTTAATGCAACTTGTATTGAGTTGTTTCCATAAAAAAGCGACCGCATCGAGTCTAAACAAACGTACGCCATTGTCTAAATAATGACGAATTATTCCCACAAACTCTTTAAGCACATCGGGATTACCAAAATCAAAATCGACCTGATCGTGACTAAACGTACACCATACGTGCTTTTCGCCGCTTGGCGTTGTTACAGTATTTAATAACGATGAGGTTCGCGGACGTACAACTTGGCTTAAATCATCCGTTAAACTCGCCGTTTTAAAGTAGTCTTTACCCGGGTGTAAATCGTTTAAGAAGTTCTCAAACCATACGCTTCTGCTTGAGCAATGGTTAATAACTAAATCTGCCATTAGCTTTACGTCTTTAGCGATATTTTGAATATCACCCCAATCACCTAATGACTCATTAACTTGCACGTAGTTCATTACCGCAAAGCCTTCGTCTGAGCTGTACGGGTAAAATGGCAATATATGCAGGGCATTAAGCTGCATATCACATTGCTCTTTTATAAACCTGTGTAGCGTTTTAAGCGGCGCTTCTATTGGGCTTGATACTGCAAATTCACTATCATCGTGTTTAATAATTGAGTCGCCATAGGCAATCAATACTATATCTTGCTCATCCCATCGGTTTGTATGGGGTGTAGGGTCGCGCAGTGCATTGCTACCTAATATAATTTTAATAAGTTGCTGAGCAAGCTCAGTAACCGATAAAGGCAGCTCAACACCTTCATAAATAATATGAAGATGTTGCTCTACTCGTTGTAAAAATAATTCGCTAACTGAAATCACATGCGCCCCTAATATTTATTGTTTAGACTTATAGGCTAGTTAACCTGCGCGCAGGTTAACTATATTCTTCGTTATCTAGCTCTACGGCTTCTTTTAAGCGCTCAAGTACGTCTGGCATTGCTGATACAACACGGTTCCAACTTGGCACAAATGGCGCTTCCATTGGGTTTTCTAAAAAGTGTTGCCCTGCTTCCATAATATTTTGCGCAAACATTTCTACTGCTTTTTCTTCTTGGTGTACATCAAGCGTTAGCCCGTTCATTAACGCATCGTTGTGATAGGTTTCAATAAAATCTAGACCGATACGGTAGTAAGTCGCTTTTAATGAACGAATTGTTTCGCTGGTAAAGGTAACGCCTTGTGTAGCCAGCTTTCTAAATAATGCCTTAGTAATATCAATCGACATTTTAGACAAGCCTGCGCTTTGGTCGTCAAGTGACAGTTCTTGGTGCTTATGATCATAGTTATCAGCGATATCTACTTGGCACAAGCGGTTATGGGAGTAGTTACGATACATTTCGCTAAGCACGCCAATTTCAAGGCCCCAGTCACTTGGAATGCGAATATCATTTAATACATCGCGTCTAAACGAAAACTCCCCTGCTAATGGGTATCTAAACGAATCCATGTATTCAAGGTAGTCTGTATTACCTAAAATTGTTTTAAACGAGCGAAGTAATGGCGTTACTAATAAGCGTGATACACGGCCATTAATTTTTCCATTAGCAGTACGCGGGTAAAATCCTTTACAAAATTCATAGTTAAAACGCGGATGCGCAACAGGGTAAATTAAACGCGCAAGTAAGCTTCTGTCGTAGGTTAAAATATCGCAATCATGCAGCGCGATAGACTCTACTTCTGCTGTTGCTAATTTATAGCCCATGCAATACCAAACATTACGGCCTTTACCAAGCTCGCGAGGTGCAACCCCTAGCTCTTGTAATTCTTTATCGAGTGCTTGTAAGCGTGGGCCATCGTTCCATAATACTTTGTGGTTTTGGTTTAGCTCTTTAAAAAAGCCAAGTGCATGGCGGTACTGTGCTTCGTCGGCTCTATCTAAGCCTATAGTGATTTGTGATAAATAAGGTACTTCACGCAACTCACTAACTATATTTTGCAGCGCAGGGCCTTCAAGCTCACTAAATAACGAAGGAAGTATTAATCCCATTGGGCGCTGCTTACTAAAAGTAAGTAGCTCTTTTTCTAGATCTTCAATTGGTCTGTCGGCAATGTTATGTAATGTAGTAATAATGCCATTTTGATAAAAATCAGCCATGAGACTTTTGCTCCTCAGAAATACTTAAAATACTGCTAATGCACGGCAACGATGTTATTTCTTCAATCCAGCCCAGCGGTGCTGGCGATTGAGAGTATCGTGCTTTGTTGTGCGACAATTTAACCGGCTTTTTACTCGCCGGGTTGGCGATAATAATGGCGATATTTGCATGCTCTAACATTTGCTTATCGTTATCGCTATCACCAAGTGCAATGACCGTGAGAGGCTTTCTGAAATGATGGGTAAATTGTTTAACTAACCACTGCTGTGCAGCGCTTTTATCGGTATTTTTAGCAATATGAATGAAGCGCCCACCAATTTTTATATCGTAACCGAGTGCTTCTACATCATTTACAAAGGCGGTGAGTAATTCGTCGTTGCCATACCAATAAAGAGGGTCTGAATAATCGCGTGTTTGTGCACGTCTTGCTTGTGCATCGTCTAGCCCGGTAAGCTCTGATATTTGCTCACTCGATAAGTCGCTAAACAATTTGTAATGCGCTTTGTAATCGGCATTTAAGGTATTTAAATCCTGTAATAAACTCGATAATGGCTTTGCCATAGCATAACACCAGTAAGCGCCTACTTTTTTACAACCGATAGGCTTAAGTTCAAAATAGTCTTCTGGAATAAATACTGCTGCGCCGTTCTCTACAATAAAAGGCTGTTGAATATTTAAATCATTTTTAAGCTCAATGACTTCGCAAAAAGTTTTACTGGTATTAAACACCACCGGAATATGCGCATTTTGCAGCTGCTGTAATAACTCACTGATATTATTTGTATTATAATCAGCGTGATCGAGTAATGTGCCATCCAAATCTGTAAAAATAATTGGCTGGAGGGTGTCATCACTTGTTAGATGCATACCGCTAATATCGCGGTTGCTATCAAGCTCAATTAAAGCGTTTGCTTTAGCGCTCAGTGTGTTTAAGTTCTCACGCGTAATACGCTCAAAATGAGAAATAAAATACACCAATTGCTCGTTAGTCATGGTGCCTGAGCCTTCACCTTTTTTGGCTATTAGCTTTTGTTCTTGCTCTTGTCGCCATGTAAAAACATCACTAAAACTCGGTGCTTTTAGCATAACGGTATAATCAATTAGGTTAAAAACGGCTTTATATTCGTTTGCTAAACAGCTGTTTATACAGCGGCGCCAAACGCCTTCTTTATCAAATTGTTGCTCTAATTCGTTAAGCGGTTCACTCAATGAAAACAGTGGTTGTGGCTCACTACCTACGCACCACCCTTCTAAAATAATAATATCAACGGGCTTTTTGTTTGTCAGCCAATCACTTGCTGGCACGCAGTCGTCTTCGTGTTTATTAAAACGTGGAAGCGGTATGTTTACCTCACCTGCAAGTAAGTTAGTTATTGTGCTATTCATTAACGCTACGTCGTGAGTACCCGGTACTCCGCGAGTAGTAAAAAGAGGATGTACATCTTTGGCAAGCTCAGTACGTGCTTGTTTTGCTAAATAAAAGTCATCAATCGACAATGCAACACTATTAAACGGGGTGTTTTTAGAAAACCAGGTAACTAAAAAATCAGCGAGTGTTGTTTTTCCTGAGCCTTGGCATCCATTTATGGCAACAAAAATAGGAGTATTTGTTTTTTTAGATTCGAGGATGTCATGCGCGAGCGGAACAAAATATTGCTCACTCAAATATTGATACTTTAAAGGCAGTTGGTGTTTTGCTAAAAACGGGGTTATATCCACAATATTGGCCTCTGACATAGTTACTCCTTTGCATACAATGCGTCTGGGAGTTAAATGCAGGTACTAGACCATTATTATTTTTATATATTTATTAATAGGTTAAAAAAATAGCGCATTCAAAATGCGCCATTATGGTGCAATCTATTTACCTAATGTACAAAATTAAACTTTTTCAGGTTCTGCTTTTGGTAATACTAAGTTAAGTACTATTCCTAAAATAGCGCAGAGGCTTACGCCCTCTAAACTAAATTGGCTGCCACCAATATGCATACCACCAATACCGCACACCAAAATAAGTGCAACAATACTTAAGTTACGCGGCGCAGTTAAATCATCGCCCGACTTAACCAGTGTATTTAAACCCACTACAGCAATAGAGCCAAAAAGTAGGATCATAATGCCGCCCATTACAGGTACAGGAATAGTTTGCAAACCAGATCCCATTTTAGCTACAAACGCTAAAATAATGGCAATAACGGCTGTCCACATCATTACTTTAGGATTGAAGTTTTTGGTAAGCATTACAGCGCCCGTAACTTCTGAATATGTAGTGTTAGGCGGGCCACCAAATAATGATGCAGCAGACGTCGCAAGGCCATCACCAAATAAAGTGCGGTGAAGCCCAGGCTTTTTCAAAAAGTCTTTATTGGTTACTTGGCTAATAGCCATCATGTCGCCAATGTGTTCAATTGCAGGTGCTATTGCTACAGGTACCATAAACAAAATAGCCTGCCATTTAAACTCAGGCCAAGTGAAGTTTGGTACAGCAAACCACTGCGCGTTAGTCACTGCGTCAAATTGCACAACGCCCATACCAAGCGATAAACAATAACCCGCTACAACCCCTGCTAATATAGGTATAAGCTTAAATACGCCTTTTCCCCATACTGCAAAAATAAGCGTAACCACTAACGAGAACAACGATATATAAATAGCGCTAGTGTAATCAATAATTTGAATACTGCCGTCGCCACTTTTACCCATCGCCATATTTACAGCAACAGGCGCAAGCGCAAGACCAATAACCATAATTACTGGGCCTACAACAACAGGCGGTAAAATTTTATGAAGCGTTGCAACACCTTTAAATTTTACTAATAAGCTTAAAAGCATATAAGCAAAGCCTGCAACCATTAAGCCGCCCATAGTGGCCGGTACGCCCCACATTTGCACAGCGGCAATAATAGGAGCAATAAAGGCAAACGATGAAGCTAAAAATATAGGCACTTGGCCTTTAGTCACTACCTGAAACAGCAAAGTACCAATGCCTGCGGTAAAAAGCGCAACATTAGGATCCAAGCCCGTTAAAAGCGGCACTAATACCAGCGCACCAAATGCTACAAACAGCATTTGCGCGCCCGTTAAAATAGTTTTTATTGAAAAGGTGTCATTATTTTGCACTTAAGACTCCTAAACAGTACCGAATATTTTGTCGCCCGCATCGCCTAAACCAGGGATAATATAGCCCTTTTCGTTTAAGTGGCTATCTACTGAGGCTGTAAATATTTCTACATCTGGATGTGCTGTAAGTGTTTTTTCCACACCTTCTGGTGCAGCTACTAATACAATTACTTTGATTTCTTTACAGCCTGCTTTTTTAAGCATATCGATTGTGGCAATCATTGAGCCACCTGTTGCAAGCATAGGGTCAATAACTAAGCTTAAGCGCTCATCAATATTACCAACAAGCTTTTCAAAATATGGTACTGGTTCTAGTGTTTCTTCGTTACGTTCAAGACCAACCACACTTACTTTAGCCGCTGGTAATAACTGCATAACACCGTCCATCATGCCAAGACCAGCGCGTAAAATAGGCACTACGGTAATTTTTTTACCTTTGATATGCTCTACTTTTAATTTATTGCCATCCCAGCCTGTAATTTCGTTATCTTCTAACTGTAGGTTTTTAGTTGCTTCGTAAGTTAATAAGGTTCCAACTTCAGAACATAATTCACGAAAGCTTTTAGTACTAATACCATGCGCTCGCATTAGGCCTAGTTTATGTTGAACAAGAGGGTGAGAAATAACGTGAATTGCCATGATATAAACCTACTGATACAAGAATTTGCAGTATTTTATATTAAAAAAGGTCATTTGACCTGTAGTTTTAAAGAGATTTTCATACATCGTGCCAAAATGTATTGTTTTGCCTGATATTTATGCAAGCAATCAACCCGTTGTGTTTATTAAATGTTACTCGCTAACCAGCTATTTACTTGCTGTTGCATATAACTATTTATTTTTTGGTGCTCGGGGCTCCAGCCAGCTAAAAATCGATAAAAGTCAGCCCATGCAGCAGGCCATAAAGCGAGCCAATCTTCAGCTATTTTAACTGCTGGTGCTGTAGGATGATAAGTAGTAATAGCAGCCTTTAAATTATCAAAATAATACGCAAGATACTCATCAGCGCACTCGTGTAATTGTGCATCACTTAAGCAACTGGTCATAAAATACATTACATCAATTATCCCAGAACCTGCACCTATATACTGAAAATCATAACCGAGTATTTTATCGTGCTCATTTGCTGCAAAGTTAGCAAGTTTTGCATCGCCATGAATTAGCGTTTTATACGCACAACTTTGTAGTTGCTCATCTATTTTATGTGCAGCATTTTTAATATCGGACTTTTTATCAAGGTTATCTTTTAGTTTATTAAACTCATCTGGGCGCGTGCTTAAATGCCAGTAGTTGCCTTGCTGCCATAACCCTTCAGCGGGTTTACTTAAGTTAAACGCATGAAAGTGTGCAAGCCACTTTAATATAGCTTTCACATGTTGTGCCCCTGCTTGAGCAAACCCATGTTTGGTGAAATCCTTAAACACCAGCGCATATTCATCATCTTTATTAATTGCACCTATACATTCAATACTTTGCGCATGTACTGGTAAATACTGGCTATAAAGCTTATAAAAAGTGTATTCAACACTATATGAGTGCTGCTTTCTTTTAAGCGCAAATTCGCTTTGTTTAATTTTAGGATGGTGTATATAACTGGGTATTTTAATCGCTTTAATAACGCAGGCTTTATCATCAAGCTGGCACTGCACAATACTGCCACATCCACTCCAAAGTGATGTAAGCGTATCGCCAATTTCAATGTGCTTAAAGTGAGGTTGTAATAAAGGAATATAAAATGCCATAGCTATATTAAGTAATTAAGTTTTTTGTAGTTTAACATTAGTGGACGTTTTTAATAAAACTAAGGCATAAAAAAGCTCCACTTGGTTTTATACAAGTTTGTATTTAAATAGTGGCCAAAATCACTATGCCACTACACTTTGATTTTAAAATTAACTGGATAAAACCATGTCTTCCTAGGTTGAGTATATTTAGGCATTTTAGCCTCTTCAAAGTGATGAGGAGGTGTCCACTAAAACGGGTGAGGAGCAATGTCCTGCTTGAATGGTTTGTTATGTAACCTTTATACCACTTTCCTCAAAAAACTTTTCTAATTTACTTTTATTAATGTTTGATAGAAAAGCAAAAGATCTAAAGGTAATACCGACTTTAGATTTAAAGTCTATTAGGTGACCCAGCGGACCAAGATTATAGGAGCGTATTTCTTGAAGTGAATCAAGTGCAATGTCATCTTTAAAAAAGCCATAACCGTAAAAGTACAACCTATTTTGATGAATTTGAAAAACAGGCTTACTTAAGGCTCTAATAGACCAAACCCAAAAGATAAAACCAACACCAAATAAAATAATCAAAGTAAAATCTAAACGATAGTTAAGCAAGCTAAGTAATAATTCATCATCGCTCCTATTACGAGCCTCTAAGAAATAAACACCTAAAAAGGTTCCTATCGGAACTCCAGGTATTACCCAGATGTACATTAAGAATGCTTTCCACATTGGATAATGTTCTGTGGACGAGTTTCTCCAGAATTTCACGATTCTTCCTTGGTTACATAACGCTTTTCTAAGCGGCTAAAAATGGCTGGCTATAATAGCGAGGAACGAGCACAGCCAGCTGTTTGTGTCCGTTTAAGCAACTTGTTATACGTTTTTGCACATACTCTCTTCATGACTTCCGCTTAGATTCAGCTTGATATCCTTAAGCGTAGGTTTAGCATTTGAGATTGCCAAATAGGCATTAGCTAGAGTTTCTGGTTCTGCACAATAGTCTACATCTATGAGCACTGTTGAAAAATTTAATGACTTCAATTTCTTCTTTAGCTCAGCAAATGTTAGTTCTGTTTTGGAATTGCTAATTAAGTAATTTGATTCTTTTACATAAATAGTGATTGCTTCATCTGCAATTGCAGTAAAGGGCATTAACAAAAGCAGCGTTAATCCAAGAATGCTACGCATAAATCCTCCATGACGTATAACGCCGCCAGCGGTTTGGCTGTCCCTCTGGCTGGCTTTGTTATGGTTACGTTGTCTTATACACATACCAATTTCCAACGATATGCTCAATATAGATATAGTTATCGTCTGACATTATTGGCACTTCAGTTCCAGTTGGCACAAACAAATAACCAACTGAATTATCCAAAATTCCGCCTATATTGACGTCAACGATGCCACTAGTTGATTCGTATCCTACAAAATTAAAATTTAGATGTTTGGCAGATTCAGTGGCCTTTTCCTGACTCGTTTTAGCCTCCAACGCTATCGTATTTAGGCTATCAATATTCTTATGTAGAAACTCTTTAAGCTCGGAATCCAATTGCAAAGTAAGTAGCATATTCTGATATTGGTGCTCCTCTTCTTTTGTTCGATTAGCTTTGCTTTGAAACTCTTGCAAAGCCATAAAGAACAAACCTGGTAATGCTAGATTTCTGACGGCTGAAATTTTCCATCTGTTTTGGTCATATACTAAATAGATATACCAGTCTTGAGAGCTACCGTCCTTTGAGAGCAATACAGCATAAATCTCCCTTTTCGGATTTTTTTCAAGCGCCCTCACGCTAACCTCGATACCTTTGGGCAAACTCTCGCCCAAAGTAGGTTTATCTAGATAATGCTCCAACATTTCACCGGCATACACTTCTCTTTTATTTTTAATTCCATCTTGGCCAAAAAACTGTTTTACGAGACTAGACTCGTCTGCTAACGCAGCCAAAGGTAAAAACAATAGAACGATTAGAATTCGCACCAAACTTCCTTAGTATCCATAACGCCCGCCTAACACGCAATGTGTTGGCGTGGCTTTTTGCGTTGTTTGCCAAAACCATGACAACTTTACATTGTCGGAGTTTAGGCGTTTGTTAAGTGGCTGATACTCTTGACTTTACAGAGTCAAAACTTTCAACGCTAGTGTTAATTTTACCACCTAAATATATTATAACTTCTCTTGCTCCTGAACCGGCAGCGAGCTCCCGTAGTACACGGTCTTCTATAGAAGTTAAACCACCTTCAACTTTTTCAAGTTGGTGCATAATGATTCTTGGTGCAGGTCGAATTCTAGATTTATGGATTTGATATATTCCATGTTGAAGAATTTTTTCAGCAAGCATAAAGTCTGCAACAAATGATCTAGGGTGCTTAAAAGGGTTAGTTACTGTGATATTGGTAGCAGTTTCCCGTTTTGCTTCTGTTCCTATTGCCTTTATAACTTCACCTTTTTTTGTGTTTTCTACAGCGATATATGGCTCTTCTTCAAACTTTATAGCTGACGAAAAAACCTTAATTGAAATTTTGCTTTCACTTAACTCAACAAGTAAATCATTCGAGAAAAGACTTCTAAGATATGTGAACGATACTCTCGGCCTCCGAGCCACTTAACACCCACATAAGGGGCAGTAATGCGTGGGCTAAAATTTGGAGCGAAGCGACAGAGCCCACGCGTTACTGTCCCAGGGAGCTTGCGACCGACTTAATGTGATTGTTATACGCAAACACTATATGAGTCGAAAAACAGACTTTATTTGCTCATTGGATAATGGACCATACTTATCCTCACACATAAAACAGAAATGAGCACCTGCTGATTTACCAAGCTCTTGAAATAACCTTAACTCGGACGTCGTATAGCCGCCTTCAAAAGTTGGAATCAAATGGATAAGAAGAACTGGCTTATAAATTTTATGAATTAGCTGGCAATGTTTACTTAATACCTGCTTTAGAGAGCTTTCTAATGCCCTCCAATCACCGAGCAATGTTCGTGAGTTTGATAATTCATTGCACGAAGTAACTTCTTCATGCTCTTCACCAAATATTCGGCTCACAAATCGGTCTTGATAAACTTTAATGTAAATTTTTCTACGAAACTTCATCTTTGCGTATAACACTTTAGTATTTATGCGACACGCAGTTTGTGTTGCATAATCGCTTGTTGGACTGAGGCGCTACCTGCTCGGTGTGTCAGAGTTGGTGTTGTTTATGCTATGGGAATTTGCTTTTTA